>NZ_JARANW010000065.1:0-506 GCF_029889825.1 Halomonas sp. 11-S5 | reverse complement strand
GTCGTTTAAGGAGGTGATCCAGCCGCAGGTTCCCCTACGGCTACCTTGTTACGACTTCACCCCAGTCATGAACCACACCGTGGTGATCGCCCTCCGAAGTTAGGCTAACCACTTCTGGTGCAGTCCACTCCCATGGTGTGACGGGCGGTGTGTACAAGGCCCGGGAACGTATTCACCGTGACATTCTGATTCACGATTACTAGCGATTCCGACTTCACGGAGTCGAGTTGCAGACTCCGATCCGGACTGAGACCGGCTTTTCGGGATTAGCTCCACCTCGCGGCTTTGCAACCCTTTGTACCGGCCATTGTAGCACGTGTGTAGCCCTACCCGTAAGGGCCATGATGACTTGACGTCGTCCCCACCTTCCTCCGGTTTGTCACCGGCAGTCTCCCTAGAGTTCCCGGCATTACCCGCTGGCAAATAGGGACAAGGGTTGCGCTCGTTACGGGACTTAACCCAACATTTCACAACACGAGCTGACGACAGCCATGCAGCACCTGTCT
>NZ_JARANW010000064.1:0-507 GCF_029889825.1 Halomonas sp. 11-S5 | reverse complement strand
CGCCCTGGCGCTGATGGCCCTGCAGGCGCTGCTCCATCTGGTGCAGTCGATTCGCGCCCGTCCCGCCGACCATGAGCCCGCCGCCCATGAGTCCACCGACAGGGAGACACGCTGATGGATATCGGGACGGCCACGATCCTGATGATCGCCGCCATCTTCGGCCTGCTGGTCACCGGCCTGCCGCTGGCCTTCATCACCGGCCTGGTGGCCATGGTCTTCACCTTCGGCTGGTTCGGCGAGACGGCGCTGCCGCTGGTCACCAGCCGGGTGTTCAGCTTCATCACCGAGTACTCGCTGGTGGCGGTACCGATGTTCGTGCTGATGGCCTCGCTGCTCGACCGCTCCGGCATCGCCAAGGACCTGTTCAACGCCATGCGGGTGTTCGCCGGGCGACTGCCCGGGGGCGTGGCGGTGCAGACCATCGTGGTGGCCTTCTTCCTCGCCGCGCTGTCGGGGATCATCGGCGGCGAGATCGTGCTGCTGGGCATCCTGGCGCTGCCGCAGATG
>NZ_JARANW010000063.1:0-507 GCF_029889825.1 Halomonas sp. 11-S5 | reverse complement strand
CATCTGCGGCAGCGCCAGGATGCCCAGCAGCACGATCTCGCCGCCGATGATCCCCGACAGCGCGGCGAGGAAGAAGGCCACCACGATGGTCTGCACCGCCACGCCCCCGGGTAGCCGCCCGGCGAACACCCGCATGGCGTTGAACAGGTCCTTGGCGATGCCGGAGCGATCGAGCAGCGAGGCCATCAGCACGAACATCGGCACCGCCACCAGCGAGTACTCGGTGATGAAGCTGAACACCCGGCTGGTGACCAGCGGCAGCGCCGTCTCGCCGAACCAGCCAAAGGTGAAGACCATCGCCACCAGGCCGGTGATGAAGGCCAGCGGCAGGCCGGTGACCAGCAGGCCGAAGATGGCGGCGATCATCAGGATCGTGGCCGTCCCGATATCCATCAACGTGTCTCCCTGTCGGTGGACTCATGGGCGGCGGGCTCATGGTCGGCGGGACGGGCGCGAATCGACTGCACCAGATGGAGCAGCGCCTGCAGGGCCATCAGCGCCAGGGCG
>NZ_JARANW010000062.1:0-520 GCF_029889825.1 Halomonas sp. 11-S5 | reverse complement strand
CCAGCGACTGGTCGCCCAGTTAAGACTCGCTTTCGCTACGCCTCCCCTAATCGGTTAAGCTCGCCACTGAAAATAAGTCGCTGACCCATTATACAAAAGGTACGCGGTCACCCGACCACTCAATCACTCTGAAAACTGTGATGTGATGCGGTCCATCAACAACGTTCGCATTCGACCATTGCGCTTGATCTTCTGCTCTCGTTCTCGAGCCACTCGTTCACTGAGATAAGCTTCGTAATATACCAGCCTCCATGTTCTGCCACATGTCGCTTGTTGCTTGCCGGCATTATGCTCGCCAAGCCTTCTTCGGAGATCACCGCTATAACCGGTGTAGAACTCCGTCGGACAGGCAATGTTTTGCAGGACATAAAAATAATACATAAGCTTGCCAAAATGATTGAGTGGTCGGGCTCCCACTGCTTGTACGCATACGGTTTCAGGATCTATTTCACTCCCCTCTCCGGGGTTCTTTTCGCCTTTCCCTCACGGTACTGGTTCACTATCGGTCAGCCAGGAGTAT
>NZ_JARANW010000061.1:0-532 GCF_029889825.1 Halomonas sp. 11-S5 | reverse complement strand
TTCATCGCCTCTGGCTGCCTAGGCATCCACCGTATGCGCTTCATCGCTTGACCATATAACCCCAAGAGGTCTGGTCCGCAATGACGATCGACAATTGCCGGATACGCTTGAAACGTATCTCGCGTCTCTTCCTCTCGGAAGAAACTTGTCAGCATGATTCACATTGTTAAAGAGCGTTTAGAGCCATAAGCTCTAAGCTGTAAGCTTTAAGTGACGTTTATCTGGCTGTCACCCGAAGCGTATAGCTTAGGACTTACCGCAAGACTGTTGTGGGGCTTGTTTTTTCTTACAGCTTCAAGCTTGCAGCTTCAGGCTTGAGTGGTGGAGCCTAGCGGGATCGAACCGCTGACCTCCTGCGTGCAAGGCAGGCGCTCTCCCAGCTGAGCTAAGGCCCCAGACAATAATTTGGGTGAGACAAGGTGCTTTGTGGCGACGCATAGCCTGCTATGCGAGTCGCAAAGCAACGCAGTATCACGCAAATTTGGTGGGTCTGGGCAGACTTGAACTGCCGACCTCACCCTTATCAGGGGTG
>NZ_JARANW010000060.1:0-567 GCF_029889825.1 Halomonas sp. 11-S5 | reverse complement strand
GCTCCCACTGCTTGTACGCATACGGTTTCAGGATCTATTTCACTCCCCTCTCCGGGGTTCTTTTCGCCTTTCCCTCACGGTACTGGTTCACTATCGGTCAGCCAGGAGTATTTAGCCTTGGAGGATGGTCCCCCCGTCTTCAGTCAAGGTTTCTCGTGCCCCGACCTACTCGATTTCATCCGACCACTCGTTTCGTGTACGAGACTATCACTCCCTATGGTTAGCCTTCCCAGACTATTCCACTACGAAGTGGTCGGACTTAAGGGCTGGTCCCCGTTCGCTCGCCGCTACTGGGGGAATCTCGGTTGATTTCTTTTCCTCGGGGTACTGAGATGTTTCAGTTCCCCCGGTTCGCCTCCCAACACCTATGGATTCAGTGTGGGATACCCGACCACTCGAGAGTGGTCGGGTGGGTTTCCCCATTCAGAAATGCCCGGGTCACAGGTCGTTTGCCACCTCGCCGAGCCTTATCGCAGGCTGCCACGTCTTTCATCGCCTCTGGCTGCCTAGGCATCCACCGTATGCGCTTCATCGCTTGACCATATAACCCCAAGAGGTCTGGTCCGC
>NZ_JARANW010000006.1:0-157248 GCF_029889825.1 Halomonas sp. 11-S5 | reverse complement strand
GGTCCTCCTTAGGCATATTGTTTGTTTGGCGATTAACAACATGCCGACCCATGCAGGTCTTTTCAATCATATCATCCTGATTTTCTTATCTATTTCGTGGGGATCCCTCAGGTGTAGCCGTCGACCTTCTGGTAGGTGCGCGAGACGCCCTCCTTGCGGGAGTTGCTGTTGTCCATGACGAAGGTGTCGATGTCCAGGCAGACGTGTGTCGTCTCGGCGGTGATCGGGGCCTTGGCCAGCGACAGCAGGGAGAACAATCGGGGACGGAGAACAATCGGGGACGTACCCTTGGAACAATCGGGGACGTACCCTTGATTGACTCTGGTACTCTCTCATTGGGAACATCCTATCTCTTGGCCGAGATTGGAGGTTCCCTGTGACCGCATCACACGGTCAAACCTCGGGTAGTCCCCCGGCAAAGCCGGGGGATTACCTTATTTATTTACGAAACCGGATATACGTGTGCAGTCGTACCTATCGACCATCGCGCCTCATGCTGGCAAACGGGGAGGACTCCATATACGCTCCACGAAATCCATCTGTTCGGGCCGGACTTAGACCGGTAGCGTCTCTTTCCAGTGCCAGGGCAGTAGGCTGGTGAAGTCATCTTCCTCGCCGAGTGTCGGCAGCGTCTCGAACACGAACTGCTAGTAGTCGTAGGGTGAGAGGCCGTTTTCGATCAGGCTGTAGATTTCCGCGCTGGCGTGCGCTCCGCTCGGCGTGTGGCTGGATAGCCAGTTCTTGCGGCCCGCACGTTGGTTGTGGCGGCGTGCGTACCGGTGATGGATTTTGGCCAGCAGACGCGCTAGGTTAGGTTAAATTGGGTGCGGAAAGGGGGGGATAATCATGGCCAATATCACGACCGGAACGCGACATCACAGGCCCGTACCCTTGCGACCGGAAGCCTCAGGCCACTCTCTGGCCAATACAATACCCTATAGAAGCTGTCTCGCAGCCTGATGGGCGGCTTAGTCCAACAGGCATTTATTCGCCATGCTTCGCACAGCGAACAAATGCTGAAAAGTTAGGGGAAGAAAGTGTGATATTTATAGAATCGCTCCAGCTTGAAATGCCAACTGAGTTCCCGGTGAAGGAATACGAAGGATTCATGTCGGCAGCTAAGGGTGTCTTACTGCAGGTAAAAAACAATGCATGGAAAGAATTTGGGGGCGCTTCAAATCTTATAGCTTGGCGCTTTCGCGGCACCTATGAGTACATGAACCATTATCTCAAGTCATGGAAGGAGCTTGGTGCTAATGTGGGCTTCGAAGAGTTGTATAGGCGTGAGCGTTCTCTGTTCGGAATGTTTTCGAGCGCGGTTTCGTGTCTTGAGAGCGCAAGCTACGCGTCTTACGCGCTAGCGAGCCATCCTGAAGTTCTCGGGGTCCCTTTCGGAGAAACTGAGCAGCGCAAATGTAACCCACGCCAGCTACGCAATACGCTCGCCTCCTGCTCGCCGGGGTCGCCTTTGGTTACCGGGCTTTCCGAAATCATCGATTCCCAGGAATGGAGGCTTCTGATCGATTTTAGAAACAGAATGAACCATCGTTCGAATATACCGCGGGTCATCTCCGGAGCAATGGGCTCTGAGCCTCCGCCGGCCAAGGCACTGCAATTTTCAGCTACGTCAAGCTCGCCAGCATGGGAAGCCGACGAAAGCCACCTCATGTCCCTGTTTTGTTGGCTTACAAGGTCATTGGGCCAAGTCTTAATAGGGGGGGGATTACTTGCCAGTCGTCCTTAACAAGCGGCTCAAATTCGCTCCGCCGGACGCTCACTGTGTTCGGCCGTTTAGCCAGACGTTAGGTGAATCAAAGATACAGTATATGTTGAATAATCTCACGATAAGAAAGATTGTATTGGTTTCGTTAGTTGGTGGCGTATTTATATTCTTAGCTAGTTGCGCCAGCCAACCAATGCCAAACACATACGATCCGCCAGGGTTCTTTATGGGAATTATTCATGGATTTTTTATCCTATTTAGTTTCATTGGCAGCATCTTTATAGACATAAGGATGTATGCGTTTCCGAACTCAGGTGTTATGTATGATCTCGGATATCTTATCGGTCTTTTCATCTGGTTGGTACTTGCTGCATCATCATGATATTACCTAACAAGAGAGAACAATCGGGGACGTACCCTTGATTGACTGCGACCATATGGCAAAGCTCCTTACCCCCAACCGCCCTGGCGTGCGACGGGTTCGATCAGGCCGCGGGCGGCAGGCTGGGCACCAAGTCGAGCATCCCGAACGTCTCCACTCCGATCCAGGCGAGAAACGCGACGTAGATCATCAGCAGGGCGACACACTCACACCGGGAGAGAACCATCTGCGTACGCATCATCAGAAACAGGACGACCGTGGCGGCGGTGAGTACCGCCATCATGGGGGCGGCGATGGAAAAGTTGATGACCGCAGTGCCGGCGATCAGGACCCCGGTGGGAATGGCGACCAGCAGATCGAAGGTGTTGCTGCCGAGTACGTTGGCGATGCTGGTAATGCCACGGCCGTGGCGAGCAGCACGAATCGAGACGAAGGCATCCGGAACCGAGGTGCCGGCCGCCACCACGGTGATGCCCCATAGGAAACTCGGGGTGCCGAAGATGTCGCCGAAGTTGATGGCGGACCGCACCAGCCCCTCCACGCCGATGACGATCACCACTAGGGAGAGAGCCAGAAGGCTCCACTCCCGGCCAGGGCGAATGTCGCGGGTATCCACATCTGTCTTGTAGTCGATGGTGTCCTGGTACTGGACGAAAAGGTAGAGCCCGTATAGGGCCACCGGCATCAGGGCCATAGGGCGAGTCAATTCACCGCGAATAACGCCGTCGATATCGGGAAGCGGCTGGTAGATGACCGCGAAGGAGAAGGTAAGGGTCAGCACCGCCACCGCGATCATGTAGAACTGCGCTTCCTTGTAGACCAAGTCCCGATTGGCCTGCAGCTGCTCGCGGCTGGCTAATCCTGACAGAGCGGGAATCACCAAAATGTTAAACAGCGCGGAGCCGACGATGGCAGCCACGCCGAGCTCGAATTCACCGTGCACAAGGGTCGATATCACCGTGGTCGAGAGTTCGGGAAAGCTTGATCCCACCGCTACCACGATCGCGCCCTGAACGATGTCGGGCAGCTGGTAGTAGGCCGCCAGGCGCTCGCTGGCGCGCTCCAGCAACCCGCTGCCATGCCACACAATCGCCGTCGCCACCACCGCCACTAGTGTCCAGATCAGCACCTCAGGCATGACCCTACCCCCACTGCGCAATACCTTGTCGGACGAGAGGACTCAAGCCTGCCTGGCGCAACGAAAGATGAAAAGAGGACGATGCATACACCATCGCGCCGTGGTGACCTTATTTGCCGCGTCACTCAACGACGAAGCGCTAGATGGAGTTGCAGGAGTGCCCAAGGGATGCCGAGCACCCGAAGACATCCCGCCCGCATGGCAGCTGGTCCCGCTCCCTGGGTGCGATATCTTGGCCTGAATCGACGTCTCCTTGTGGTTGAAAACCCTTGTAAAATAGTGGGTTGGCTTCTATGTTGAGGGGTGAAAGGCAGACGCGAACGCCGAATCCGCTACGGTTGAGGAGGTGGATATGAAAGCGATCACGCGCGACGAGCTCAAGATCATGAACGAGACCGAGCATGAGGATTTCGTGCTCCTCAATGTGCTGCCACGGGACGTCTTCAACAAGCAGCACATTCGTACCTCGATCAACATTCCCGTGAAGGATGAGAACTTCGTCGACAAGGTGGCTGATGTCGTCGGCAGCAAGGAGCGCAAGGTCGTGGTCTACTGCGCCAATTTCGATTGCGACGCGTCTCCCAAGGCGGCCAGGAAACTGGAGGAAGCCGGCTTCACGCAGGTGTACGACTATGAAGGCGGCACTCAGGACTGGTTCGCACAGCGCGGCGCGGCCTGATCGACCGGGATGACGACACCCGCCACGGGCGGCTCGCGAGAGCCGCCCGTTTCGTCTGGCAGCAACGTTGCCGGGAACCCTTTCCCTGCTGTGCCTCCTGCTGAGCGGCTATGCGGTATATGGCGCACCATGACGCCTACGGCTCGGCGGTGCCCGGCTGATGCGCGGCTGAGCCTTCCCGAATCAGCCCTCGGCGCGCGACAGCGGCCCGCCGTTGATCCTCGAGAGCGCGGCGTTGGTCTCGAGGATCTGCGCCTCGATGCCGGTTACCCCCATGCCTTCCAGCCGGGCGGTGTGCATCCGGCGGTAGGCCTCGGCGTCCTCTCGGGTGGCGAACAGGTAGACGCCGCCGGCCAGCTGGCGCTCGGCGTCCTCGGTCCAGATCTTCCACAGCAGGCCGGGTTCCTCGCTGATGGACTCGGCCAGCGGGGCGAGGGCCTCGGCCATCTCGTCGCCGAAGGGGCCGGGGAAGGGCAAGTGCACCTGGAATATCACGGCCATGGGGCCTCTTTATCGGGTTGATAGTCACCCCGGCCCCGCCGAGGCCTGGTGACGGCAACGTTGGTGGGTTAGTGTCGCAAAATATGGACACCGGGCGGGGCATTGGCGATAGTCGCGCCAACCCGGATCGCGTTTCTGACCAGGCGAGCCGCCGGAGACTGCTGCCATCCTACATCGTCCATCCCGTCAAGTGAGCTCTCATGCGTGTTCCTTCCTCTTTTCGCGCCTGCCTCCTGGCAGGTTTTTGTTGCCTGCTGGCGATGATTGCCGGTTATGCCATGGCCGACGATACCCCATCGGTGCTGACCTTGACCGAGGGCAGCGAGTCCCGCGAGTTGACCCTCGAACAGATCGAGACGCCGGGCCTTCATGCCGTGGAGATGCGCCACCCGGAGGGCCCCGAGGGTACCTTCTCCGGGGTCTGGCTGGATGACTTTCTGGCGTCTCAGGGTCTTAAGGAGGCGCCGCGTGTGCGCTTTACCGCCCTCGATGGCTACACGACCTTCCTCACCCCGGCGCAGCGACGGGAGAAGCGCTACCTGCTGGTCACGCGCCTCGACGGCGAGCCCGTCGACGAGGCGGCGCTGGGGCCCTTGATGCTGGTGGTGCCCGAGGACGCCAAGGCCGCGCGGGAGGGCAGCGTACCGATGACGCGCTGGATCTGGGCGATCCGCGAGATCAGCGCGAGATGAGGGCGGCATCCTCCCGCGGCCTGGGGTTGCGCCTGGTGCTGGTGTTCAGCCTGATCGCCACGCTCTGTGCCCTGGCGATCGCCTACTACGTCTCCCAGGCGCGCCAGCAGGTGGGGGCCGACTACACGGCGCTGGTCACCGACGTGGTCAGGGCCCAACAGGATCCCGCCGCCCTGCGCATGACCCTGGACAGCCTGATCGACCGCCAAGACCGTATCCACCTGGAGCAGATTCAGGCGCTGCTGTGGCGCATTCCCCGCCGTATCGAGGGCATCCGGTTGCAGCTGCGGCGCAGCGAGCTGGCGCCCGCCAGCTACGGGGAGCTGGTCGATGAGCTGGACCATGTGGCGTCACGGCTGCCCGCTCTGGAGGCCGCCGTTGACGTTGCCGCCGAGGAGGGGATCGACGCGCGCGGCAGCGAGGCCATCCTAGTCCTGGGCATGGAAGTCGAGGAGGGGCTGGCCTGGGCCTACAGCGAGCTGAACGAGCTGCTCCACCGGGCCTCGGCCGAACAGCGCCAGTTGATGGAACGCCTGACGCTGGCCGTGGCGGTGCTGCTGCTCCTGCTGCTTCTGGCGATCGCCGCGGTGATGCGCATGCTGCTCCATCTGCATCGCCAGCGCGAGGCCATGCGCCTGCAGAGCCGGACCGACGAGCTGACCGCCCTCGGCAACCGCCGCTGGCTGCGTGAGGCGGCCGGGGAGGCGTTCGACCGGCGCCGCCGCCACGGGGCGCCGCTGAGCCTGATGCTGCTGGACCTGGACCACTTCAAGCAGATCAACGATGCCTTCGGCCACCCGGCCGGCGATGCGGTGCTGGTTGCCTTTGCCCGTACCCTCGAGCGGCAGGTGCGACGTGTCGACAGGGTGGCGCGGATGGGGGGCGAGGAGTTCGCGATCCTGATGCCCGATAGCGACCTCGCGGGCGCCGAGGCCCTGGCCGAGCGGATCCTGTGCGCGACCCGGGCGATGGCGTTGCCCGGGCCGGCCGCCGAGCACCGGCTGACGGTGAGCATCGGGGTAGTCGAGGCCGAGGAGGAAAAGAGCTTCGACCGGCTCTACAGCCGGGCCGACCCGCTGCTCTACCGGGCCAAGGCGGACGGCCGCGACCGGGCCGTGTCCGGCCATGGACACGCGGCGCCCCCTTCCGCTGGCGGTGGGGTGCCTGGCCATCATGACGCGGGCGCCGTACAGGCAGCCTGCGAGGGCGGCCCCCGACGCTGACCCGCCCACTGCCCACCGCGCCGGCCCCGCCTCTGGTGCGGGGCCGGCGCGGTCGCGTCAGGCCTGACGGCGCTGTTCGCCGCGGCAGGCGGCCGCGGTGAACAGCACGTCGGTGGAAGAGTTCAGCGCCGTCTCGGTGGCGTCCTGCACCACGCTGATCACGAAGCCGATCGCCACCACCTGCATGGCCACCTCGGTGGAGATGCCGAAGAGGCTGGCGGCCATGGGAATCAGCAGCAGCGAGCCGCCGGCCACGCCGGAGACCCCGCAGGCCGCCAGCGCGGAGACGACGCACAGCAGCAGGGCGGTGGGGAAGTCGACGCTGATCCCCAGGGTGTGGGCGGCGGCCAGGGTGATCACCGAGATGGTGATGGCCGCGCCGGCCATGTTCACGGTGGCGCCCAGCGGGATCGAGATGGCGTAGGTGTCGGCATCCAGCTTCAGGCGCTTGCACAGCTCCAGGTTGACCGGGATGTTGGCCGCGGAGCTGCGCGTGAAGAAGGCGGTGATGGCGCTGCCGCGCAGGCAGGTGAAGACCAGCGGGTAGGGGTTGTGGCGGGTCTACCAGTAGACGATCAGCGGATTGGTGACCAGCGCCACGAACAGCATGCAGCCGACGATCACCGCCAGCAGGCGGCCGTAGTCGAGCAGGGCGCCCAGGCCGGATTCCGCCAGGGTGGCGGCCACCAGGCCGAAGATGCCCAGCGGGGCGAAGCGGATCACGATCCTGACGATGTTCGACACCGCCTCGGAGAGGTCGCCGAGCATGGCGCGGGTGGCCTCGCTGGCCTGGCGCAGCATCAGGCCCAGGCCGATCGCCCAGGCCAGGATGGCGAGGAAGTTGGCCTCCATCAGCGCGGTGACCGGGTTGCTGACGGCGTTCAGCAGCAGGTCGCGGAGGATGTCCACGATGCTGCCCGGCGGGTTGCCGCTGACCTCGGGCATCTCCAGCGCCAGGGTGGTGGGGAAGGCGAAGCTCGCCACCACGGCCACCAGCGCGGCGACCAGGGTGCCGATCACGTAGAGCACCAGCACCGAGCGGATATGGGTCGGCTGGCCCTGGCGATGACCGGCGATGGCCGCGGCCACCAACACGAACACCAGGATCGGCGCGACCGCCTTGAGGGCGGAGATGAACAGCTGGCCGAGCAGCGAGACCGACTCGGCGGAGTCCGGCGAGAGGGTGGCGAGCAGGATGCCGCAGGCGATGCCGATGGCGATCTGGGGGATCAGCCCCAGGCGAAGCAGCGGGCGGCTGAGGGCGTGCACGGTGGCGAACATGGAGGGTCTCTCGGGGTTGTCATGGGCTGGCAGACGCCACCTGCGGGACGACTCGAACGGTCGCGTCGGCTGCGCCGATAAGCACAGTGACGCGCCGCGCGAACCGCCCCAGGCGGGTAGCCGGGACAAGGGACGCCTGCGTGGCGCGCGTGATTCTAGCAGCAATCATCGCCTTGATGGGTGAACTATCTGCTTAAAAGAGAAAAACCAGTCAGTATCACTACCGAAACGACCATTCAGCGGTGGCTGTCAGGGCGGGATCGCATTGCCATGTCGCGGCGAGGCGCGATTCCGGGGTCCGGGACCGGGACCGGGAGAGGCGGGAGGGGGGTGAGAGAGCAGGCATCAGACAAGCGAGGTGCAACCCCGCCGGGCGGCGGGGTTGCGGGGGTGCCTTATGGAGAGTGCGTCAGGGAGTGCGCGTCAGGCGGGAAGCCGCTCGGCCACGGCGTCGAGGAAACCCTGCATGTCGACGAGGGTCTCGGCGGCCGGATCGGTGGTCTTGCCCTTGAGGTCGCCGGTGATGATGCCGTCGGCGACGGTATCGATCAGCGCGGCCTTGAGGCGGGTGGCGTAGTCGACCAGGGGCGCGTTGTCCTCGCGCTCGCCGAGGGTCTCCAGGGCATTGGCCACGGCGAAGATCAGCGCCGAGGCGTTGAAGTGCGCTTCCTTGCCGTTGCTCTCCAGGTACTTCAGGTAGAGGTCATGGGCGGTGCCGTGGGGCGCCTCGAAGAGCATGGTGCCGCTCTTGCTCTCGATGATGGAGCTGGCCGTGGCCAGGCTGCCGCCCAGCGCCGCGGAGATGTCCGAGAAGATGTCGCCGTCGAGGTTCTGCGCCGGGTAGAGGGCATTGCGCGGCGGGTCGGTGATCATCTTGATGAGCTGGCTGGAGGGCCGCATGATCATGAACGACGGCGGCGGGGTGTCGGCCTGGGCCAGCTCGCGGCGCACGTCGGTGATGGCAGTACTGAAGACATCGTCGTATTCCATGTACTCGCGCTTGAGGCCGAAGTAGACCTCCTTGTCCTTGCGCGACGCATCGCGGAATACCTGGGTGACCCAATCCTTGATCGCTTCATGGTCGTTGGACATCAGCAGGATGGGGTCGCCCTGCTTGACGTGACGCGCATGCTTCTCGTCGCCGTCGACGATCACCTTGAGGATGCCGTCCTCCGTGGCGGGGGCATTGTAGCTGCCGTACTGGTCGCCGCCGCCTGCGCTCATCCGCGACAGCGAGACGTGCGCCTTGCGGGTGGGGATGCCGTGGACCTTGAGCTGCTCGACCAGCTTGTAGAGCTTGCGGCCGGTGGTGTTGTCCGGCACGCCCCACAACGCTCGCTGGGGCGGGTTGGCGACGATGCGCGCGGCCTGGGCGTCGATCAGCTCGTAGTGGTAGGCGAGTCCCAGCGCCTCGACCTGCGCCCGGTAGTGCTGATCAAAGATGCCCTCGATGGCGGCGCGCATCACGCCGTCGTAGCCGGCGATCACGGTGTCCTTCAGGCCCAGGTAGATGTCGCGCTTCTCGTCGATGGCGCGCTGGAAGAAGCGGTGCGCCCAGGTCTTGATCTCGTCGATGTCGTTGGTGGCGAGCAGCCAGGGGTCACCCTTCTTGACCTCGCGGCGGTGCAGCTCCACCGGGTCACCGCTGGCACCCACGAACATCAGCTTGACGATGCCGGTGGCGCGGGAGAGTTGGTTGTAGCTGTCCTTGCTGCCGCCGGTCGCCATGGTGTCGACCTCGATGTCGCGGCCGATCCACTCTGGCTTGTTGAACTGCAGGTTGCGGAACTGGATGTCCTCGCGGGTGATGTTGCCGCCGATGCCCTTGCGGATGGCGCCGTTGGGCGACTTGGTGGCCAGCGGGTGGAGCGTGGTGCCGTCGAGCTCGGGGTGGGCGGCCAGCAGCTCGCCCAGCTGGGCGCGGTTGACCGTCATCCCCGCATTCTTGACGCCCACGCCATAGCGCTTGAGCGCCTCAATGGCATCGATCACCGCCTGGCCGTTGGTGACCAGGCGGTTCTCCGCGGTCAGGTCGACCTCCACCAGCTCGATGTCCAGCCGGGAGGTCACGAAGGTGTCGAGGATCCGCTCGAAGGCCACCTGCGCCATCTCGTCGCCATGCAGGATGACCAGGGGGGCTGTCACGTTGATCTTGCTGCTCATCACTTTTCCCTTGTTGAGACGATGTAAACCGCTGCGATGATCGAATGCGCATAGGGTACGCCTGCCGCCGGCCCTGCGCCATGCGCTCAAGGGCGCTGATCAGTGCCCCTCGGGGTCGGTGGCCCAGCGCTCGTCCGGGTGGACCTCGTTGGCGGGCAGCACCGGGTCGTAGCCCTCGGCGCGCAGCGCGGCGATCACCTCGCGGGTGTGGTCGCTGCCCAGGGTCTCGAGGGTGGCCTCGACCTCGGTGGCGCGCAGCGAGAGGTCGGTGAAGGTACGCTGGTGGGCGATCTGGATGACGTTGGCCCGCTGCTCGGCGAGCAGGCGGGTAAGTTCGGCCAGCGAGCCGGGCACGTCGGAGATGCCGACGCGCACCCGCACGATGCGCCCGGTGCGCACCAGGCCGCGCTGGATCACGGAAGAGAGGGCCAGCATGTCGATGTTGCCGCCGCACAGCACCAGCCCCACCTTGCGGCCGCGGTAGCGCGCCGGATCGGTAAGCAGGGCGGCGAGCCCCGCGGCGCCGGCGCCCTCGGCGACGCTCTTCTCGATCTCCAGCAGCAGCAGGATGGCGCGCTCGATCTCGGGCTCGTCCACCAGCACGATGTCGTTGACCAGTTCGCGCACGATCTCCCGGGTCAGGGTGCCGGGCTGCTTCACGGCGATGCCTTCGGCCAGGCTGGCCAGGCCGCAGTGGATCTCCTCACCGGCCAGCGCCTGCTTCATGGCGGGAAAGCGCTTGGTCTGCACGCCGATCACCTCGATCTCGGGCTTCAGCGCCTTGGCCGCCACGGCGTTGCCGCTGATCAGCCCGCCGCCGCCGATGGGGATCACCAGGCAGTCGAGGTCGGGGACCTCCTCGAGCATCTCCGGGGCGATGGTGCCCTGCCCGGCGATGATCCGCTCGTCGTCGTAGGGATGCACGAAGACCAGGTGGCGCTCCTCGGCCAGGCGCCGGGCATAGGCCCCGGCCTCGTCGACCCCGTTGCCCTCCAGGTGCACCTCGGCCCCGAAGTGGCGGGTGTTGCGCACCTTGAGGTTGGGGGTGTGGCGGGGCATGACGATGGTGGCGTGGATGCCCAGTCGCTTGGCGTGATAGGCCACCGCCTGGGCGTGGTTGCCCGCCGACATGGCGATCACACCCCGGGCGCGCTCCTCGGTGTTGAGTGAGAGCAGGTGGTTCAGGGCGCCGCGCTCCTTGAAGGAGGCGGTGAACTGGTGGTTCTCGAACTTGATGTAGAGCTCGCAGCCGGTGAGCCGCGAGAGAGTGGTGGAGGGCAGGCAGGGGGTGCGCTCCACGCTGCCCTGGAGGCGGGCGGCGGCCTGTCGGACGTCGTCGAGGGTCACGCTCATGGGAGGGTCGTCTCCATTGTCGAGGGGGTGTCGGGCATCAGGCGCCTGCCGGGTGGGGCAGGCGCGCTGCCAGGGCGAACACGTGGGGATCCTCCACGCCGAGTTCGCGCAGGGCCTGGGCCAGATTGACCAGGTAGTCGCGGTTGGGGCCGCTGGGGCCGTGGGCCATGGCGATCTGCTCAGCGATGGCGGTGAGCGGGGCGTCGCCGAGAAAGGCGGCGTTGTCCTCGGTGGCGAGATACACCAGTCCCTCGGCGCTCGAGGGCGGTGCGGCGTCCTCGAAGTGCAGTCGGGTGATCTCGCGCAGGTAGCCGTTCTTCTCGCGCACGTCGAGCGGGCCGAGCACCTCGGGCGTGATGCGGTAGGCCATGCCGTGGCAGGTCGCACCGGGCTCGCGCACCAGGGTGACCACGCGGCCCGGCGCCTCGGGGGTGCCGCGGTGGTCGTGGGAGCCCTGCCAGAAGCGGCGCACCCAGCCGTGGATAGATGCCGGACGGCGCTCGAGGAAAGGGAAGTCGGCCTTCCAGATCAGCGAGCCGTAGCCGAACAGCCAGATCTCGTCGTGGCCGTCGAAGTGGGTCATCTGCCGGTTGCGGTGGGTCGTGTCGAGAGTCATCCCCGAATGATGCGTCGGCCGGCGGCGAATGTCGAAGGCTTGTGTGTGGGGGGCAGGTCGCGGTTCACCTGGCGCTGTGGCGCCGGCGCCAGGTGAACCGATAAGCCCTCAGCCGACGAGTTGCCAGGCTGAGGTGTCGTCACTGCGCTGCAGGAAGGGATGGTCTCCCTTGATGGTCACGCGCTCGCCGCGCCGCACCTGGCCGGCATAGTCGAAGATGGCGCGATGTTGAGTGCAGCGGTTATCCCATAGGACCACTGTGTTGGGTGCCCAGTGTACGCGCACCTGGAACTCTGGTGTCTCCTGGTGGCGATAGAGAAACTCCAGCATCGCCTGGCTTTCGGCATGTCCCAGCTCGACGATCTCACGGGTGAATCCACGGTTGACGAATAGGCTCTTGCGGCCCGTTTCCGGATGCGTGCGAACCACCGGATGCACCGCCTCCGGATAGGGCTTGTCACTTGGTACGCCGAATCGGCTGCGATCCTGGGCGGGCTGATTTCGGTAATATAGCCGGTAGGTGGCTTCTCCCGAATGCATCGCTGTCAGCCCCTCCAGGAAAACCTGCATGGCGGACGACAGCGCTTCGTAAGCGGCATAGCCACTGGCAAAGAGGGTATCGCCGCCCACATCGGGTACCTCATGAAGGTAGAGGATGCTGCCCAGTGGCGGCTGTGCGTCGCAGGAGACATCGGAGTGCCAGTGCCCGCCGTTGACGGCCTGTTTGCCCGAGCGAATGGCCTTGGGATCGTTGGAAGAATTCTGCCCAGCCTCGACAGGGAAGATCTCCGGGTAGCCCTCGGGTCCCTTGGCCATCGGGTGAATATGCAAGTCGCCGAAACGCCGGCCGAGGGCAATATGCTGATCGCGGTTGAGTTGCTGGTCGCGCAGTACCAGTACCTGATGTTCGCGAAAGAGTACGTGCAGTGTTTCGACGTCATGGTCATCGAGGTGTGCCAGGTCGAGTCCGCTGATCTCGGCGCCGATATGGCCGCTCAGCTTCGTCACGCTGATGCCTTGTGTCGTCATGGAGCGTCTCCTGAGTAGACGGTGAATGTCGGCCTATCCAAGCAGCCAAAACGACATCCAGGCCAATCACGATTCCTGCTATGGGTTTTACGAAATACATATCCGCACTGCAGTGAAAAATACTTCACTGGCTGAGTGATTTGCTCAGTAAAACAACTCATTGGCGGGCTCTTCAGGCGAGGGGCAAGGTGAGTGTTCCGACACTCACGGACACAGATGGAGAGCCCCATGTCGCTGACAAAATTCCGATACGCCGGCCTGACTCTGCTAGCCTTAGCCGCCACCGGCGGCACCCAGGCCGCAGAGGCGAGCGAACGTATTCGCATCGCCGAACAGTTCGGCATTGCCTACCTGCCGCTGCAGGTCATTCAAGACCAAGAGCTGATCCAGAAGTATGCCGAAGAAGCCGGTCTCGACGTAGACGTCGAGTGGCGGCGCCTTTCCGGCGGTGCCGCCGTCAATGATGCGCTGCTCTCCGGCAGCATCGATATCGCCAGTGCTGGCGTGGGCCCGCTGCTCATCGCCTGGGACCGCACCCGAGGCAACCTCGATGTCAAGGCCATCGCCGCCTTGGGTCATGCCCCCAACTTCCTGCTGACCCGTGACCCGGAAGTGCAATCGATCGAAGACTTCGGTCCTGAGGATCGCATCGCCCTGCCGGCGGTGGGCGTCTCAGTGCAGGCGCGTTTCCTTCAGTATGCCGCCGCCAACACCTTTGGCGCGGATGAATACGACGTACTGGATCGTCAAACGCTGTCGCTCCCCCATCCCGATGCGACGGCGGCGCTGATCTCCGGTGGCACCGAGATCACCGGCTACTTCTCCAGCATTCCCTATCAGTATCAGGCGCTGGAGTACGAGGGTATCTCCAAGGTGACCGACTCCTACGAGATCCTCGGTGGTCCCATCACGCCGGTGCTGGTGTATGCCACCGATAGCTTCCGCACGGACAACCCTGAACTCTATGAAGTGTTTCGTGCCGCCCTGGCAGAGGCCAGCGAGATCATCGAGGCGGATCGTGACGCCGCCGTGGATATCTTCCTGCGCGTCACCGGCTCTCGGTTGGAACGCGACTTCCTCTCTGGGCTGGTTAATGACCCGCAGATCGATTTCACGTTGGTACCCGATAACACCTATTCGCTGGCGGAGTTCCTGTACCAGGTGGGGGCCATCGAGCATCGCCCCGAGAGCTGGCAGGACTACTTCTTCGATGAGGCACACGCCTGGGAGGGAAGCTGATGACGGCGGCCACGGCAGCTCCCCTGGCAAGGTCGCAAGGCAGTGCCGCCCCGCGCCCAAGACCTGCCACGCCGCGACTGGCGGTGGATGGTGTCACCCTGGAGTACCGCACGCCCCGCCAGGTGGTGAAGGCCACCCAGCGGGTCAGCTTCGACGTTCAGGAAGATGACCGTTTCGTGCTGCTGGGCCCCTCAGGGTGCGGCAAGTCGACCCTGCTCAAGGCGGTGGCGGGTTTCCTCTCCCCGGCAGAGGGAGAGATCCGGCTCGATGGTCAGCAGGTGGTCGGTCCAGGCCCCGACCGCCTGGTGGTCTTCCAGGAGTTCGATCAGCTACCGCCCTGGAAGACGGTCAAGCAGAACGTCATGTTCCCGCTTTTGGCCTCGCGCACCCTGGGGCGCCGAGAAGCGGAGCATCGTGCCCTGGTGACGCTGGAGAAAGTGGGTCTCGACGCCTTCGCCGATGCCTATCCCCATACCCTTTCCGGGGGCATGAAGCAGCGGGTGGCCATCGCACGGGCACTGGCCATGCAGCCACGCATTCTGCTGATGGACGAGCCCTTCGCGGCGCTGGATGCCCTGACACGTCGCAAGATGCAGGAGGAGTTGCTGATCCTCTGGAAGGAGGTTGGCTTCACCCTGCTGTTCGTTACCCACTCCATCGAGGAGGCGCAGATCGTTGGCAACCGGGTGCTGCTGCTCTCGCCCCACCCCGGCCGTGTACGCGCCGAGCTGGGCTGCGAGGCGGACAGCCTGTCGAACCTCGGGAGTGCGTCCACCAAGTCCCGTACCCAGCAGATCCATCAGTTGCTGTTCGAGCACGAGGGACGACCATGAGTGAATCTCGGCCCTATCGCTACGCCACCCACCTGGCCTGCCCGCGCTGCGAGGCGACCCATGAGCTGTACAGCCTGCAGCAGCTCTGCCCCTGTGGCTCGCCGCTGCTGGTGGGTTACGACCTGGCGGGCCTGGCTACAAACTGGCGACCAGAGGATCTGGCCGGGCGTCCCTGGAACCTGTGGCGCTATCACGAGCTGCTGCCACTGGCACGACCCGAGGCGATCGTCAGCCTGGGCGAGGTGATAACCCCGCTGATCGAGCTGCCGCGCCTGGGTGACGACATGCGGCTGCCGAGGCTTGTCATGAAGGACGAGGGATTGCTGCCCACCGGCTCCTTCAAGGCCCGCGGCGCCGCGGTCGGCATCTCCCGCGCCCGGGAACTGGGCGTGACCCACCTGGCCATGCCCACCAATGGCAATGCCGGGGCGGCCTGGTCGCTCTACGCCGCACGCGCGGGCATCGGGGCCACCATCGCCATGCCCGAGGACGCGCCGCGCATCACCCGGCAAGAGTGCGCCCTCGCCGGTGCCCACCTGGCGCTGGTCGACGGCCTGATCAGCGATGCCGGTCGTCAGGTGGCCCGCTTCGTCGAGGCGACCGACGCCTTCGACGCCTCGACCCTCAAGGAGCCCTATCGCATCGAGGGCAAGAAGACCATGGGGCTGGAGCTGGCCGAGCAGCTCGGCTGGCAGTTACCCGACGTGATTCTCTACCCCACCGGGGGCGGCGTGGGCCTGATCGGCATCTACAAGGCGCTGCAGGAGCTCCAGGCCATCGGCTGGGTCTCGGGCCCCTTGCCAAGGCTGGTGGCCGTGCAGGCCAAGGGCTGCGCGCCCATCGTGCGCGCCTGGCAGGAGAGAGCACATGAATCGCGCTTCTGGGAGCACAGCAAGACACGGGCCTTCGGAATCAACGTGCCCAAGGCGCTGGGAGACTTCCTGGTGCTGGAGGCCCTCTATGCCACCGATGGCCGGGCCATCGCCGTCAGTGAGTCAGCCATCGACTGGGAGCAGCGCCGCGCGGCCCAGCTCGAGGGCACCTTCGTCTGCCCCGAGGGCGCGGCGGTGCTGGCCGCGGCCCGGGAGCTGCGCACCCTGGGCGAGATTCCCGCCGAGGCGCGGGTCATCGCCCTCAACACCGGCGCCGGCATCAAGTACCCCGACAACCGCGACCTCGGGCTGCCCCTGTTGGCCCCCGAAGAGGACCTGGCGAAACATCACGCACCGCACGGGAGAGCCTTATGACTCTGCATACTCTGAGCGTCGACCGCTTCCAACGGGCCGACCGAATACACGAACTACCGCCCGTCGAGGCCAGCGAACGGGCGGTGTCGCATCCGCTCTGGCAGCGAGCTTGGGATCTGAGCGTGGTGAGGAAGCTGGCGATCCTGCTGGCCCTGGTCGGGTTGTGGGAGCTGGCCGCCCGCTATCAGGCTAATCCGCTGCTGCTGCCCGGTGCCCGCGATACCGCCGCTGCCCTGTGGCAAGGCCTGGCCTCCGGCACCTTGATCCAACGCAGCGCGGTGTCGCTGTCGGTGCTGCTCAAGGGCTACGCTCTGGGTACGGTGCTGGCATTGGCCCTCACGACCCTGGCGGTATCTACCCGCCTGGGGCGCGACCTGCTAAGCAGCCTGACGTCCATGTTCAGCCCGCTGCCGGCCATCGCCCTGTTGCCCCTGGCACTGCTGTGGTTCGGCCTTGGCGAGGCCAGCCTGGTATTCGTGCTGGTGCACTCGGTGCTGTGGGCCATGGCGGTGAACATCCACCAGGGCTTCCAGGGCGTTTCCGAAACGCTGCGGATGGCGGGTCGCAACTACGGCCTGCGCGGCCTGCGCTATGTGGCCCATATCCTGATCCCCGCCGCGCTGCCGGCCCTGTTGGCTGGATTGCGCATCGGTTGGGCCTTCGCCTGGCGCACCCTGATCGCCGCCGAGCTGGTGTTCGGCGCCTCATCCGGGGAGGGCGGGCTCGGCTGGTATATCTTCCAGAACCGCAACGAACTCTATACCGACAATGTCTTCGCCGGGCTGGTGGTGGTAATCCTGATCGGCCTGCTGGTGGAGAACCTGATCTTCAATACCCTGGAACGCATCACCGTCAAGCGCTGGGGCCTGGTGCACTGAGCATCCAGCCGCCTAGTGTGGCGCCCCTCGGTCAGCCGAGGGGCGCCGGACCCGTTTACTGCTGAGGAGTGCCAGCATGCCCCTGACTCGAGTGATCGACTACTTCAATGCCCATCTCGACGCTTTCAACCCACAAGCTAGCCTGCGCCGGCATGCCCGATTCCGCTATGAGAACAACCAGGTGTCGGCCGACGTGGCGGGCAAACACGTGCGGCCCCGCCAGCAGCCTATTCTGGAGCTCGCCGGGCTCAGGTCAGTGGCCCATGAGAGCCGCATTCAACTTGTGGAACCGCACAGCGCTCAGGAGACGACGGATCCGCTCTATTTCTTCTCCTGGGATCGCGAGGACGTGATTTTCCTCGACCGCTTCCTGCGCGTGCTGCATGCGCTGCACCATCTCTCACGCCATGGCGTCGATGCCGCGCCGTTGGTGGTCGACGTTCACTGGCGCCATCTCCAGGCCGTGGAAGCCTCCCACGGAGCGGTCTTCGAGGCGCTGCTGGCGCGTCTTGGCTTGCACCCCCGGCAGGCGGTGCTGCGCCTGAGTGCCCTGCGCCTGCTCAGCGACGCTCATGCCCGGGAGGCCGCCGAGAGTTTCCAGCGTCACGGCTATCCGCTGCTGGCTCAGGGTGTCCCGGTGGATGCACCACCGACCGCCTGGCGCCTGCTGAGCGACAGCGGCGTGGGGTGGGTGACGCCGGAACCCCACGCTCTGCGCCTGGCACGCCAGGGGCGTGAGCACTGGCCTCGGCTCACTCAGTGGAACCGCGAGGCGCATGCCGCCGGTATGACCGTCTGGTGGCCGGGCCTCGACACACCCGGTGATCTGGGCCGCGTGTCGCAGATCGAGCCGACGCTGGTCAGCGGCCGCCTGCTAGTAGACGTGCTGGAGGATCATCGCGCATAGAAGATGCTGCATACGCTATGGGCCGAAGCACCTGGTACCACCACAATCTGGGCAAGCCATGGGAGCAACAAGTGGGAGCAGCAAGAAACCCTCTTCCCACTCCCGATGACCGGACGCCGGGTTGAGGTGCCCGGCATCGTCGACCACCTCGCTGCCTCAGGCGGTGGCAAAGCTGGTGGCACGCCTGGAGCCAGTAGTAGCTCTCGAACTTCGAAATGCGGTCAGCCATTGGCCACCCGCGAGTCGGGCAGGAAGACCCGGCTATGAATGGGCCGAATCCAGGCATCGCCGCCCTGGGCCAGGCCCAGTTCCCGGAAGCGGTGCTTGGGCAGTTCGGCGTGAACCAGGTCCTCGCTGTTGTCGGTGCGCAGCTCGAGGCGCACCGTGGGTCCGACCACCGAGACCAACTCGACCTTGGCGTGAAGGGCGCCGTCGTGATTGCGATCGGAGAAGACCTCGATCTCGTGGGGGCGCACATAGGCTTGCCCCGGCTCATCGCGGTAGCCCTCGTACTCCGGTGCGGGCAGGTGAACGTCACCGATACGCGCCACGCCGTCGTGGACGCGAGCATGGAAGAGGTTGACGTTGCCGAGGAACTGATAGACGAACGGGTTGGCCGGATGGTCGTAGACCTCTTCCGGCGAGCCATCCTGCTCCACGCGGCCCTGGTTCATTACCACCACCCGGTCCGAGACCTCCAGGGCCTCCTCCTGGTCATGGGTGACGAAGACGCTGGTGACGTGGATCTCGTCATGCAGACGGCGCAGCCAGCGGCGCAACTCGGCACGCACCTTGGCATCCAGGGCACCGAAGGGCTCGTCGAGCAGCAACACCTTGGGCTCCACCGCCAGCGCGCGGGCCAGGGCGATGCGCTGGCGTTGGCCGCCGGAGAGCTGATGGGGGTAGCGGTGGGCGGTCCAGTCGAGCTGAACGAGCTCCAGCAGCTCCATCACCTTGCGCTTGATCTCGGCCTTGCTGGGACGTTGGCGTCGCGGCTTGACGGTGAGCCCGTAGGCGACGTTCTGGAACACCGTCATGTGCTTGAACAACGCATAGTGCTGGAAGACGAAGCCGACGCTGCGCTTGCTGACATGCAGGTCGGTCGTATCTTCGCCGTGGAAGCGGATCCGCCCGGTATCGGGTTGTTCCAGACCGGCGATGACGCGCAGCAGGGTGGTCTTGCCCGACCCCGATGGCCCGAGCAGGGCGGTGAGCTCACCATCGCGGAAGGTCAGGCTGACGTTGTCGACGGCGATGAAGTCACCGAAGTGCTTGTTGACGTGATCGATCTCGATGCTCATGGCGTTCTCGTTGATTCAGGGAGTCGGGCTCATTCGGCGGCGAGGCGCTGTCGGCGCTCGTCGTGCCATTCGACAAAGCTCTTGATGGCGATGGTGACCAGCGCCAGGCCGGTCAGCAGTGAGGACACGGCGAAGGCGGCGGTGAACTGGTACTCGTTGTAGAGCACCTCGATATGCAGCGGCAGGGTGTTGGTCTCGCCGCGAATGCGGCCCGATACCACCGCGACGGCACCAAACTCGCCCATGGCGCGAGCGTTACAGAGGATCACGCCGTAGATCAGCCCCCATTTGATGTTAGGCAGGGTGACGTGCCAGAAGGTCTTCCAGCCGCTGGCCCCCAGGGTCAGCGACGCCTCTTCTTCTTCCTTGCCCTGCTGCTGCATCAGCGGAATCAGCTCGCGAGCCACGAAGGGCAGCGTACCGAAGACGATGACGATGACGATGCCCGGCACCGCATAGAGAATCTTCAGGTCGTGTTCCGATAGCCAGGGGCCGAGCCAGCCCTGGGAGCCGAACATCACCACGAAGATCAGGCCGACGACCACGGGGGAGATGGCGAACGGCATATCGATCAGCGAAATCAGCACCGACTTGCCGCGGAACTCGAACTTGGCCACCGCCCAGGCAGTGGCCACGCCGAATACCAGGTTGGCGGGTACCGCGATGACGACCACCAGGAGCGTCAGGCGGATGGCCGCCAGGGCGTCGGGTTCGGTGATCGCCGCTTGCCAGGCATCGATGCCCTGGCTGAAGGCGCTGTAGAGCACCACGATCAGTGGCAATACCAGAAACAGGCCGAGAAAGGTCAGGGCCACGGCGATCAGGCAGCGTTGCAGCCAGACCGGCTCCTCGGTGGCACGACGCCAGTGCGCGACCAGAGTGGTGTGGGATACCGATGATGAGAGACTTGATGAGGTCATGAAACGAATTCCTTAACGGCGCCGCGAGGCCCACCACTGCAGGCCATTGATCAGCAGCAAGAGCAGGAAGGCGGCGAGCAGCATCACGCTGCCGATGGCGGCGGCGCCGTGATAGTCGAACTGCTCGATCTTGGCGACGATCAGCAGCGGTGTAATCTCGGTGCGATAGGGCAGGTTGCCGGAGATGAACACCACCGAGCCGTACTCGCCCAGGGCGCGGGCGAAGGCCAGGGCGAAGCCGGTCAAGGCCGCCGGCAGCAGGGCAGGGAGAATTACCCGGCGAATGGTGGTGAAACGGCTCGCTCCCAGGCTGGCCGAGGCTTCCTCGAGTTCCGCCTCGAGATCCTCCAGCACCGGCTGCACGGTGCGCACCACGAAGGGCAGACCGATATAGGTCAGGGCGATGACCACACCGAGCTGGGTATAGGCGACCTTGATGCCGAAGACGTTCAGGTACTGCCCCACCCAGCCAGTAGTGGCGTAGAGGGTCACCAGGGAAATCCCCGCCACTGCCGTCGGCAGGGCGAAGGGGAGATCGACCAGGGCATCGATGATCCGCTTGCCGGGGAAGGTGTAGCGCACCAGCACCCAGGCCACCAGCATCCCGAAGACCAGGTTGATGGCAGCGCCTGCCAATGAGGCACCGAAGGAGAGCTTATAGGAGGCCACCACCTGGGGATGGCTGATCGCCGACCAGAAGTCCGCCCAGCTCATGGTGGCGGTAAAGACCAGCAGACCGGCCACAGGGATCAGGAAGATCAGGCCGAGATAGAACAGCGAGAACCCCATGGTCAGGCCGAAGCCCGGGATCACGCTGCGAGGTTGGTTGAGGATCGGCATAGTCAGGCTCGTCGTTTATCCATGAGTCGTTTATCCAAGAGTCGGTTACCCAAAAAACCCCGGGCGCGAGGCCCGGGGGAGACATCACCCAACATGCTCAGTCGGTTGGGTTACCGACCTGCTGCAGGATATCGTCGAAGCGGCCACCATCGTTGAAGTGGGTCTCCTGGGCGTTGGTCCAGCCGCCGAATATCTCATCGACGGTGAAGCGCTCGACATCGGGGAACTGGTCCTCGAATTCCTTGGCGATCTCGGGGTCGGCGGGCCGATAGAAGTGCTTGCCAGCCAGGCGCTGTGCGTCATCGGTATAGAGCTGCTCGAGGTACGCCGTTGCCACCTCGCGGGTGCCATGCGCCTCGACGTTCTTGTCGATCACCGTTACGGGCGGTTCGGCGAGGATGCTCACCGACGGCACCACGATCTCGAACTCTCCTTTGCCGAGCTGTTCTGTCGCCAGAAAGGCCTCGTTCTCCCAGGCCAGCAGCACGTCGCCGATGCCGCGCTGGACGAAGGTGTTGGTGGAGCCGCGAGCCCCTGAGTCGAGCACCGGCACGTTCTTGTAGATGTCACGCACGAACTCGAAGGTCTTTTGCTCATCGCCGTCGAACTTGTCCAGCGCATAGCCCCAGGCCGCCAGGTAGTTCCAGCGTGCGCCGCCGGAGGTCTTGGGGTTGGGCGTGATGACCTCGACGTCATCGCGGGTCAGGTCGTCCCAGTCCTGGATATTCTTCGGGTTACCATCGCGGACCAGCAGCACGATGGTCGAGGTGTAGGGGGCGCTGTTATTGGGCAGGCGCGACTGCCAGTCGGCCGGGATCAAGTCGGCACGCTCGTGGAACTGATCGATGTCGTAGGCCAGCGCCAGAGTCACGACATCCGCCTCGAGGCCATCCAGCACGGCCCTCGCCTGGGAGCCGGCCCCCCCATGAGACTGGCGGACGGTGACATCGTCGCCGGTCTGCTCCTTCCAGTAGTCGCTGAACCAGTCGTTGTACTCTCGATAGAGTTCTCGGGTCGGGTCGTAGGAGACGTTGAGAATCTCGACGTCCTTGGCATGGGCTTGCCCGCCGGGGGCAAGGACGGCCAGCGCCGAGGCGGTGGCTATCAGCGCCAGGCTGAGACGGTACGGTGAGGAAAGCGTCAGCGGCATGAGATGAACTCCGTATGCGTTGATGGTGTGGTCCACCCTACTGCCGCCTCTCACGCCACTAGAACGAATTAAAAACGGATTGTTTATTCTTTTTATGAATTAGCCAGGGGTGCCGGCCAGCACCTGCTGGACGGTGGCCTCATCCAGGTCGTCTCGGCAGAACTGCAGGAAGTGGTAGGCGAAGCTGCGCAGGAAATGTCCCCGGCGCAGGGCCAGGTAGGTGGTGTTGCGCGGGAGCAGCTCGCTGGCGTCGAGCAGCCTCAGCCCCCGGTCGCGATCTTCGTGATAGGCCATCGAAGCGATCAGCCCCACGCCAAGCCCCAGTTCGACATAGGTCTTGATGACATCGGCATCCAGCGCCGTGAGCACGATATCGGGTACCACATCGGCCGCGGCGAAGGCCTGGTTGATGCGGCCACGACCGGTGAAGCCCTCGTGATAGGTGACGATGGGATGCGCGGCGATTCGCGGCAGGGTCAGCGGCTGTCCATCGTCCAACGAGTGTCCTTCCGGGACGATTACCCCGTGGTACCAGTGGTAAAAGGAGAAGCAGGCGAACAGCTGCCCGTGCTCGTGCAGGGCCTCGGTGGCCACCCCGATGTCCACCTTGCCCGCCTTGAGCATCGAGACGATCTCGTCGGGCCCGCATTGGTGAAGCTCGAGGTGAACCTTGGGAAAGGCCTGTTTGAAGCGGGCGATGATCGGCGGCAGCGCATAGCGGGCCTGGGTATGGGTGGTGGCGATGGCCAGGTTACCCTGGTCCTCGTGGGTCAGCTGCTGGGCCGAGCGCTTGAGGTTCTCCGCATCCAGCAGGATGCGCTCGATGATCTCAAGCAGGGTGCTGCCGGCTTGCGTCAGTCCCAGGATGCGCTTCCCTCGGCGCTCGAAGAGCTCGACACCCAGCTCCTCTTCCAGGTCACGAATGTGCTTGCTGGCCCCCGATTGAGAGGTGAAGAGCGCGTTGGAGGCCTCCGTGAGGTTGAAGTGCTGGCGTACGGTTTCTCGCACGATGCGCAGCTGTTGAAGGTTCATGCGGAATATCCCTGCACAGAAAATGCTTATGGGAATATAAAATACTTTTTTTATTCTTTAAAAGCATTTGTTGTGATATGGATATCAGCGCTGGCGGCTTATTCTGGGGGCGGGAAGGTGACGTCGAAGCCGCGGGCATCGAGTTGGCGGATGTCGCTCGGGCGGCCCAGCTCGTCGAGCTCCACCAGGCCGATGCCGCTGCCGTTCCAGAGCCGCTCGCCGGCCTTGGCGCAGTCCGGGTCGCGCGGGGTGATCTGCATGCGCCGGCGCTTGGTGAACCAGTTGAGCGGCGAGCGCGGGGCGTAGAGCCAGCGGTTCAGGCGGTCGAACCAGTTGAGCAGGGTGTCGGGGAAGGCGTTCTTGATGCCGCTGGACGTGATCTGCCAGATCCTCGGCCCCTCGCGGCGCTGGCGGATGCGGATGTCGTAGGCGAAGGAGTAGTGCACGTCGCCGGAGAGGATCACGTAGTGCCCCGGGGTGCGGGAGTGGCGGAAGATATTGAGCATCACGCTCGCCGTGCCGCGATGGGCCATCCAGTTCTCGGCATCGACCAGCAGCGGCTTGCCGGCCAGGGTGAAGAGCCGCTGGATGGCCTCGATCAGCTTGACGCCGAACATCGGGGCCGGCGAGACGATCACCACCGACGTGGCCCCGAGGAGCTGCTGCTGCAGTTCCGAGAGCGCCTCCCAGTCCATCAGGCCCGAGGGGCGAGCCGGGTGGCGCTCGCTGCGCCAGCGTCGGGTGCGGGTGTCCAGCACCACCAGCTTGGGCTCGCCCTCGACTTCCACCTCCCAGCCCTGGAAGCGCAGCAGGCGCTCGATGACGGCGTCCTGCTCTCCGGCAGCCAGCCAGCCCTCCCGGCTGGCCGCCGAGGCCAGCAGGTCGGCCGCCTTGCCCAGCGGCTCGGCCAGGCGGTCCGGGTCGTTGCCCCAGCCTTGGCAGAGCAGGTAGGCGAGCAGGGCATTGCCGATGATGCGTCGTGAGAAGGGATGTCCGTAGGCGGTGCGCTCCCAGTCCGCGGTGAGATTCCAGTCGTCGGTGATGTCGTGGTCGTCGAAGATCATCAGTGAGGGCAGGTGGGCCATCACCCGGGCGGCGGCGGGCAGCCCCTCGGCGAAGCGCGCGATGACCGCTCGCTCCTCGCCGAAGCGAGCCGCGTCCTTCTCGTCCAGCGTTGGCTCACTCATCTCGACCAGCCGCCAGGGCGCCGGCGACCAGGCCAGCAGGTACATGGCGATGAGCTCGGCGAAGCTCATCAGGTGGTTGTGGGCGTTGGCCGAGGTGAAGACCGGCTTGCGCACCCCGCCGAAAAAGCCCTCGCGCAGGTCCTCGCTGCTCTTGGCATCCGGCAGCAGCGCTTCGCGCCGGTAGTAGGTGGCACGGTCGGCGTAGAGGGCCTGGCTGTCGGCCACGGTGGCGCCTTCCAGGGTCTCGTCGAACAGGCCCAGCCGGCGGATCAGCGCGTGGATGGCGACCAGCAGTGGACCGGCGACGTCGTCGGCATAGATCTGGTCGCCGGTCATCAGCAGCCAGGCGGGCCAGTCCGCGGGGGCCTCGCGACGCTCGGCCAGCCAGGCATCGGCACGCACCAGACCGTCGGGGCCGTCATAGTGGGGCCGGCGGCAGGAGCCATGCAGCAGGCGGCGGTGGCTGTCGGCCAGCACGAAGCCAGGATGCGTGGCGCCCTCGTGCAGCAGGTGTGGCGCCCAGTCGGCGATGCCGCGCTCGCCCCCGCCGTCGCTCTCGTTCGAGGCGATCGTCAGGTCGTAGTCGATGCGAACGCCGCGGGGCAGGGGCGTGTCGAGGGGCACGTCGATCAGGTGCAGCCAGGCATGCCGGCCCAGCGGCAGCCGCTGCAGGCGCCGCGCGTTGAGCGTCAGGCGGCGCGGTGGGTGTCCGGCGGGGTGCAGCATCAGGCCGAGCTCGAGGGGCCGCGAACCCACCAGCCAGATCACCAGGCGCTCCGCGCTCAGGCGTCGCAGGATGGGTCCGGCGATGACCTCGGGCAGGGGGGCGGTGTCTCGGGACATGGCAATCCTTTGCGTCGCGGGTGCCGTGGCGGTCGACGGCACTGGTCGTGAACAGGTCAACAGACTAGGCTGGCGGCGGTTTCGTTCCACTTTGCCCTTTCCCTGATGGAGACTTCCACCATGATTTTGATGCTGCTCGGCCTGTTGATCTTTCTCGGCGTGCACTCGGTGCGCATCCTGGCCGACGACTGGCGAACCGCCCAGATCCAGCGAATCGGCGAGATGCCCTGGAAGGCGGCCTATTCGGTGGTCTCGATCCTCGGCCTGGCCCTGGCGATCTGGGGTTATGGCCAGATGCGCCTCGACCCGGTATCGGTCTGGCAGCCCCTGAGTGGCCTGCGCCATCTCGTCGCGCTGCTGATGATTCCCGCCTTCATCCTGCTGGTGGCGGCCTATGTGCCTGGCAACCACCTCAAGGCCAAGCTGGGCCATCCGATGATCCTGGCGGTGAAGCTCTGGGCCTTCGCCCACCTGCTGGCCAACGGCCGGCTGGGCGACATCGTCTTTTTCGGGGCCTTCCTGCTGTGGGCCGTGTTCGACTTCCGCGCCGCCCGTCGTCGCCCGCGGCCGGAGATCGCCGCCCCGGGCATGGCCGGCACCGTCGCGACCGTGGTGATCGGCCTGGTGGCCTACGTCCTCTTCGCCTTCTACCTGCATCCCGTGCTCATCGGCGTGCCGGTGATGTGACCCCGACCCGGCGAGCCGGGCTCCCTGACGCGGCGGCTGGGCCTTTCTCTATAGGGTGCTACATAGGGTGCTACGCTGATTGAGTCGACGCTGAACCGTCATCGGAGGGTCATGGCGTCGTCACTTCGCCGCGCGATAATGGGGTGCGCCCTACCCACCATGGAGAGCTCGTCATGTCGATCACACGTCGCCGTTTCCTCAAAGGCAGCCTGGCCGCCGGGGCCGCTGCCAGCGTGCCGTCCTTCTACGTCAACACGGTGCTGGCCCAGGAGCAGACCCTGCGCATCTATGCCTGGGCAGGCTACTTCAATGACCGGATGCTGGCGGACTTCACCGAGAAGACCGGCATCAAGGCCACCTTCACGCCCTACGGCACCAACGACGAGCTGATGAACTCGCTGCGGGCCAGCGACGGCAGCGGCTTCGACGTGATCATGCCCACCGTGGACCGGGTGCCGGGCTATCTCGACTACAACCTGGTGCAGCCGCTGGACGTGTCGCGCATCAACTGGAGCGGTGCCCTGGACAGCGCCATCGAGGGTTCCGAGACCGGTGGGGTGGTGGACGGCAAGCGCTACTTCGCGCCCAGCGACTGGGGCACCGAGGCGATCACCTGGCACCGCCGCTTCGCCGACGTCGACCGCGCCAACCTGAGCTATGCCGACCTGTGGAATCCCGAGCATGGCCAGGGCGTCACGGTGCGCGGCCACTCGGCGCTGGTCGGCATCGGCCTGTGGCTGGAGCGCGAAGGGCGGCTGCCGCACCCGCTGCTCGACTCCTACAGGAGCGAGGAGGCGATGCGCGCCAATTTCGAGGTCATCCTCGAGGAGGCGGTCAAGCACAAGTCGATGCTGGTGCAGTTCTGGAACACCGAGAACGAGGCCCAGGCCGCCTTCCGCACCAACGGCGCGATCATCGGCCAAACCTGGGATTCCACCGCCTTCCGCCTGCAGCAGGAGGGCGAGGACATCGCCTACGGCGCGCCGAAGGAAGGCGCCCTGGCCTGGATGGAGGGCTTCGTGATTCCCAAGAACGCCCGGAATCCCGACGCCGTCTACGAGCTGATCAACTGGTACTACACCCCCGAGGCCGGCGCGATGTTCGTCGAGGCCACCGGCTACAACTCTACCGCCAAGGGCGCCACGGAGCTGCTGCCCGAGGCGACACGTAACTTCTTCACCGAATCCTACACCGAGCAGGATCTGGCCAACCTCTGGTGGTGGCCGATCCAGGAACCCTGGTACGTGGCGCTGCGCAACGAATACCAGGACCGCTACCTCTCCGCCTGACGGAGATGCCCGACCGCGAGGTGACCATGGAGGACGGCAGCGTCCGCCTGGAGGAGGTGGTGATGCGCTTCGGCGACTTCACCGCCATCGACACGACGACGCTCGAGATCGGCTCGGGGGAGTTCTTCAGCTTCCTCGGCCCCTCGGGCTGCGGCAAGACCACCCTGCTCAACATGATCAGCGGTTTCCTGACCCCCAGTGAGGGCCAGGTGCTGATCGGCGGCGAACCCATGGGCGGGGTGCCGGTGAACCGCCGCCCCACGGCGATGATCTTCCAGAACCTGGCGCTCTTCCCGCTGATGACGGTGTTCGAGAACATCGAGTTCGGCCTGGAGGTGCGTGGGGTCGACCGCAAGGCGCGCCGCGAGGCCTCCGAACGCCTGCTGGCGCTGGTGGCCCTGGAGGGCAGCGGGCCCAAGCAGATCAGCGAGCTCTCCGGTGGCCAGAAGCAGCGGGTGGCCATCGCCCGGGCGCTGGCCGTGGAGCCGCGGGTGTTGCTGCTCGACGAGCCGCTCTCGGCGCTGGACCTCAAGCTGCGCCAGCACATGCGCGCCGAGCTCAAGGCGATCCAGCGCAAGACCGGCATCACCTTCATCTACATCACCCACGACCAGGGCGAGGCGCTGACCATGTCCGACCGGGTGGCGGTGATGTCGGCGGGGCGTATCCAGCAGGTGGCCGACCCGGTGACCCTCTACCGTTCACCAGCCACCGGCTTCGTGGCGGCCTTCGTCGGCGAGAACAACCGGCTGGAGACGACGCTGATCGAGCGCCAGGGCGAGCGGGTGGGCCTGGATGGCGGAGCGCTGGGCGAGCTGGCCGGCCGCGTCGCGGCCTTGTCCCGACTGGAGCGCGGCGATAATGCGGCGCTCTACATCCGCCCCGAGCACCTGCGCCCGGTCGAGGAAGGGAGCGCCGGTCCGACCCTCGCGGCCACCCTGGAGGCGGTGCACTTCGAGGGCGCCTGGGTGGTGCTGGAGGCGCGCCTGGACGCCTCCGGCGACCTGCTCAGGGTGCAGCTGGGCCACGAGATCTCCCGGCAGTACACGGATGCCCTGGTCGCCGGGCGTCGCATGAGGTTCGGCTATGATCCCGACGATGCGGTGGTGCTGCCCGAGGATGGCAGCCCCCGGGTCGACGAGGCGACCGGCGAAGTGGTGGAGGCCGGCCATGTTTAGGCAGCTTGCCGCGCGTTTCGGCGGCCCCCTGGCCATGGCGATCCTCGGGCTGCTGGGTATCTGGCTGATCGTGATGGTCACCCTGCCGCAGCTGCAGATGATCGACTACTCGCTGCGTCCCAACCTGCTGCCGGCCCAGCGCGGCGGGCCACAGGACGGCTGGACGCTGACCAACTACGCCACCCTGTTCGCTAACGACATCCACCGGTCGATCTTCTTCAAGACGCTGTGGTCCAGCGTGCTGGTGACCCTGCTGACGCTTGGCGTGAGCTATCCGCTGGCCTGGTACCTGGCCAAGGTGGCCACCCCGCGGCAGGCGGCGCTGTGCCTCCTGCTGCTGATCATTCCCTTCTGGATCAACGAGATCCTGCGTACCTACTCGTGGTTCATCATTCTCGCCTTCCGCGGGCCGCTCAACGAGGTGCTGATGATGCTGGGGCTGATCGACCGGCCGATCCGCTTCCTCAACGGCGACGCCGGGGTGATGGTGGGCATGGTCTATGCCTATATCCTGTTCATGGTGTTCCCGGTCTACAACGCCATCGAGAGCCTCGACGACAACCAGGTGCGGGCCGCCCGGGACCTGGGGGCGGGGACGGTGCGCACCCATCGGCGCATCGTCATCCCCCATGCCAAGCCGGGGATCGCCACCGGCTGCATCATGACCTTCATGCTGGCGGCGGGCAGTTATGCAGTGCCGGCGCTGCTCGGCTCGCCGGGCAGCCGCTGGTTCACCCAGATCATCTACAACTGGTTCTTCGAGGGCGGCAACTGGAACCAGGGGGCGGCCTACGCCTTCCTGCTGCTGGTGCTGTGCATCGGCTTCATGTCGCTGGTCATGAAGGTGTTCAAGGTGGGTCTGGGAGACATCGCGCAATGAGGCACCAGGCGAAATGACGGGGGGCCGGGCGTGAGCTCACAGCGACTGATGGCCCTGGGCCTGCGCGTCTACGTGGTGGTGTTCTTCGCCTACCTCTTCCTGCCGCTGCTGGTGATGGCGGCGGCCACCTTCAACGACAGCCGCTTCCCTACCGTGACCCCCTGGGACGGTACTACCCTGAAGTGGTTCGGCGAGCTCGCCGCCGACGGCGGCATGTGGCAGGCGCTGGGCAACAGCGCCATCGTTGCCGTCGGGGTGCTCTGCCTGGCGGTGCCCATCGGCATCGCCACCGCGCTGTTCCTCAACACGGTGCAGAGCCGCGCCAAGCCCTTCCTCTATGCGCTGATCCTCTCGCCGCTGCTGACGCCCGGGGTGATCATCGGCATTTCGACGCTGATCTTCTGGCGCCAGCTCGGGGTCGGCGGGGGCATCTTCCTCACCGTGCTCGGCCAGGCCACCTTCATCGCCGCCTACGTGATGCTGATGGTCACCGCGCGGCTGCAGCGCTTCGACCGCACCATGGAGCGCGCCGCCCTGGATCTGGGCGCCAGCCAGTGGCAGATGTTCCGGCGCATCCTGCTGCCCTACCTCAAGCCGGCGATCCTCTCGGCGGCGGTGATCGCCTTCCTGCAGTCCTTCGAGAACTACAATACCTCGCTGTTCGTGGTGGGCTACGACACCACCCTGACGGTCTACATCGCCTCCAAGGTGCGCACCGGCCTCACGCCAGCGGTCAATGCCCTGGGGCTGATCCTGATACTCGTCACCGTGCTGCTGGCCGTGGCCTACGAGGTCAAGCGGCGCCGCGAGGCCGTGCGGGTGGTGAGCGGATAATAGGGGCGCCGGGGGCAGACCGAAGGGGAGGTCCTACGCCAGGGATGGCGTCGGTAGCGCCCATGGAGGGGTTTACAGCGCCTCCCCGCAGGTCTGCCGCCGGATCAGCCCCGGGCCAAGTCCAATGCTATGCTGGTGCCCACCGCAAGGGAGGGCTCATGGCTCACGATCACGACCATTCGCATCACCACACTCATCACGCCGGGCAGGACAGCCAGCGCCGGCTCTTCTGGGCGATCCTGCTCACCGGCGGCTTCATGGTCGCCGAGGTGGCGGGCGGCATCCTCTCCGGCTCGCTGGCGCTGCTGGCCGATGCCGGCCACATGCTCACCGACACCGCGGCCCTGGCGCTGGCCTGGTTCGCCGCCCGCATCAGCCGCCGCCCGGCCGACGACAAGCGCAGCTTCGGCTACCACCGGGTGCAGATCCTGGCCGCCTTCGTCAACGGCCTGACGCTGATCGCCATCGTGGTGTGGATCCTCATCGAGGCGATCCGCCGCCTGCTCTCGCCGATGGCGGTGATGGGCACCACCATGCTGGTGATCGCCGCCCTGGGGCTGCTGGTCAACGTGGTGGTGTTCGCCATCCTGCACTTCGGCGACCGTGACAACCTCAACATCCGCGGGGCCGCGCTGCATGTGCTGGGCGATCTCTTGGGCTCGGTGGCGGCCATCGTCGCGGCCCTGGTGATACTCGCCACCGGCTGGATGCCCATCGACCCGCTTCTCTCGGTGCTGGTGGCGCTGCTGATCCTGCGCAGCGCCTGGAAGCTGACCCGGGAATCCGGCCATATCCTGCTGGAAGGCGCCCCGGATGGCCTGGACACGGCGAGGCTGCGCCGCGAGATTCCCGAGCGGCTCGAGGCGGTCTGCAACGTGCATCATGTGCACGTCTGGTCGCTGACGCCGGGACGCCACCTGGTCTCGCTGCATGCGGCCATCGACGAGGGCGAGGATCGCCAGGCCACCCTGGTGGCGATCCGCTCGCTGCTGATGGAACGCTACGGCCTGCACCACGCCACCATCCAGCTGGAGAGCCGTCACGAATGCGCCGACGCGCCCGTCAGCGACGAGACGCACGACGAGGCGCCGGACCGGTCCTGACGCTAGACCAGCTTGCTGTGACGCCGCCTGGCCACCACCTCGGGAGGATCGAAATGGTCGGGGTCGGCGAGGTCCCAGTAATCGCGGAACACGGCATGTCGGGAGGCGCCGCCCTGCAGCAGCTCGTCCGGGGAGAGGATGTCGTAGAGTTCGTCGAAGCTCTTCACCTCGTGGGCGGAGAGCCGGTGACTCACGTGCTCGGGACCGAGCTCCCGCGGGTGGGAGAGGCCCGCGGCGGCCAGCATCTCGGCCAGCGCCGCGAGGGTGTTGGCGTGGAAGCGCTCCACCCGGCGTGACTTGTGGTCGACATCCAGGCGGCTGCCGCGCAACGGGTTCTGGGTCGCCACGCCACTCGGGCAGCGGTCGGTGTGGCAGGTCTGGGCCTGGATGCAGCCCAGGGCGAACATGTAGCCCCGGGCGGCATTGCACCAGTCGGCGCCCAGGGCTAGGGCCCGGGCGAGATCGAAGGCGCTGATCACCTTGCCGGCGGCCCCGACGGAGACCCGCTCACGCAGCCCGGCGCCTACCAGGGTGTTGTGCACCAGCAGCAGGGCCTCGGTGAGGGGCATGCCCAGGCGATTGATGAGCTCCAGCGGGGCGGCACCGGTGCCCCCCTCGCCGCCGTCGACCACCACGAAGTCCGGATGCTCGTCCTCCTCCAGCATCGCCTTGACCAGGGCGAACCACTCCCAGGGATGCCCGATGGCCAGCTTGATGCCCACCGGCTTGTCGTCGGCGAGCTCGCGCAGCCGGCGGATGAAGTGGATCAGTTCGCGGGGCGTGGAGAAGGCCGAGTGGGCGGAGGGGGAGACCACGTCCTGGCCCATGGGCACGCCGCGGGTCGAGGCGATCTCGGCCGTGACCTTGGCCGCGGGCAGGATGCCGCCGTGGCCCGGCTTGGCGCCCTGGCTGATCTTGATCTCGATCATCTTCACCGCGTCCTGGGTGGCCTGCTCGCGGAAGCGCTCGGGGTCGAACCGGCCCTGGGCGTCACGACAGCCGAAGTAGCCGGAGCCGATCTCCCAGACCAGGTCGCCGCCATGGTGGTGGTAGGGGGAGATCGCGCCCTCGCCGGTGTCGTGGTAGAAGCCGCCGAGCCTCGCCCCCTGGTTCAGGGCGCTGATGGCATGGGCGGAGAGCGCCCCGAAGCTCATCGCCGAGATGTTGAACACGCTGGCCCGGTAGGGCCGGCCACGTCCGGCCCCGATGGTGGTGCGGAAGTCCGGGTCGTCGATGCGGGCCGGCGACATCGAGGGGCTCATCCACTCGTAGCCGGGGGCGCGCATGTCGTGGAGCGAGCCGAAGGGGCGCTTGTCGCTGATGTCCTTGGCGCGCTGGTAGACCAGCCGGCGCTGCTCCCGCGAGAAGGGGATCGCCTCGTTGTCGGACTGGATGATGTACTGGCGCAGCTCCGGGCCGAACGACTCCAGGTTGTAGCGCAGGTGGGCGAGGATCGGGTAGTTGCGGCTCACCGTGCGATTGCGCTGGAGGATGTCATGGGTGCCCAGGGCGACGAGCAGGCCGAAGCCGAGCACGCCCCACCACCAGCCGGGGGCCTCCAGGACGCCGATGAGGCTGACGGCGAGGCCCAGCAGACTGATCACGTAGGCGCCGTAGCGCAGTGGAAGCGGGGGCATGAGGCACTCCTGATGGAAGGGACGGCCCTGCCATTGCACGGTCGCGCGGGGTGGCTGTCAATGCGCCCGGCGGGTCCGGGCCGCGCGCGTCGCCTCAGCCGGCGGGCTGGAAGGGGCGGTCGGGCAGCCAGACCCGTACCGCCATCCCGCCGAGGCGCGAGCGGTCGAGCGCCAGGCGGCCGCCGTTGAGCTTCACCAGGTCGGCCACGATGGCGAGGCCCAGGCCGTTGCCCGGGTGCTGCTCGTCGAGCCGGGCGCCGCGGCCCAGGGCGGCCTGGCGCTGGGCCTCGTCCATGCCCGGCCCGTCGTCCTCGACCGCCATCCAGCTTCCCCCGTCATCGCTGCCGCCGTCCATCTCGACCCGGCTCTCGGCCCAGCGCAGGGCGTTGTCGAGCAGGTTGCCGACCAGCTCCTGCAGGTCCTGGGCCTCCATGCGCACGCGCATCCCGGATGGCAGGTCGTGGTGGAGGGCGATGCCGCGCCGCTCGGCCAGGCGGCCGAGCCCCGCGAGGATGGGCATGAGCACCTCGCCGGCGTCGACGCGCGGCGCCAGGCCGGTGTCTCCGGCCGCCGAGGCGCGGGCCAGGTGGTGGCGCACCGCCGCATCGATGCGCATCAGCTCGTCGCGCAGGCGGCTGCGTCGCGGCTCCTCGACGCCGTCGGCCAGGGTGGTCAGCACGCTCACCGGGGTCTTCAGCGCATGTGCCAGGTTGCCGGCGGCATGGCGCGCATGGGCCATCAGTCGCCGGTCGCGGTCCAGTACCCCGTTCATGGCCCGGGCCAGGCGCGCGAGCTCCGGTGACAGGCGGGTATCGAGGCGCTCGGCGTCGCCGTTCTCCACGCGCTGCAGGTCGGCCTGTATTCGGCGCAGCGGGGCCAGGCCCCAGCGCACCTGAAGGGCCAGGGTGGCCAGCAGCAGCAGCCCCAGGCCGACCAGGAAGAGGGTGACCCGCCCGCCAAAGCGGGCGAGCTCCGCGTCCAGCGTCTCCCGAGAGACGGCCACGCTGACGTGCAGGGGGTCGTCGACGGCCGCCAGGCGGATATCGCGCTCGATGACGCGCAGCGGCGTCCCGCGGGGCCCCGTCAGGTCGCGCAGCACCACCTCGCGGTGCTGGCGCGTGGGCAGTCGCTGGTCCCACAGCGAGCGGGAGGTCAGCAGCTGCTCGGCGCCGTCGCTGATCTGCCAGTACCAGCCGGAGAAGACCTGCTCGAAGCGCGGGTCGCCCAGCGAGCGCTCATGGACCAGCCGCTGCTGCGTCGGGTCCCAGTCGAGGCCGGCGATGACCACGTTGAGCAGGGCCGCCAGGCGCTCGTCGAAGGCGGCCGTGGTGGTGGTGCGGAAGTGCTGGGTCAGGCCCACGCCGGCCAGCGGCAGCGCGATCGCGAGGGTCAGCAGGGAGGCCAGCAGCAGGCGACTGGCCAGCGACAGCCGCCGCACTCGACTCATGGCGTCTCGTCGCCTCCGGCCAGGCGATAGCCCTGGCCACGGTGGGTCTGGATGCGGGCCGCGCCCAGCTTGCGGCGCAGCCGGCTGATCTGGACGTCGATGACGTTCGAGTCCGGCTCGTGGTCGCGGTCATAGACGTGCTCGGCGAGCTCGCTGCGGCTCACCACGCGGGGCGCGGCGTGGGCCAGGTAGGCCAGCAGGCGCGACTCCTGGGCGGTCAGGCTCACCGGGCGACCGGCCAGGGTGACGCTGCCGGCGTGGGTGTCGAAGGCGAGCTCGCCGATCCTGAGCACCGGATGGGCATGGCCGTGGCTGCGCCGCACCAGGGCGCGCAGCCGGAACAGTACCTCGGCGGTCTCGAAGGGCTTGGTGACATAGTCGTCGGCCCCGGCCGAGAAGCCGGCGGCCTTGTCGGCCCAGCGGGTGCGGGCGGTGAGCACCAGCACCGGCGTGTCGATGGCGTCCTCGCGCCACTCGGCGAGCCAGCGGCTGCCATCGCCGTCGGGCAGGCCCAGGTCGAGGATCACCGCGTCGTAAGCCTCGGTGCGCACCAGGAAGTCCGCTTCGCCGCCGGTGTCGGCGGTCTCCAGCAGCACGCCGGCGTCGCCCAGGGCTTCGCTCAGCGCCTCGGCCAGCGGCCGGTCATCCTCCACCAGTAGCACCTTCATTTCCCGCGCCTCATGCCGTTGATGTTCACGCCCTCCATGCCGATCAGCTCGCCACTGGCGGCATCGAACGCGAAGTCCACCACCTGGCCCTGGGGGCCGAGCATCTCGATCTCGTAGACGGACTGGCCGTCATCTCGCTCGAGTTCTACCTCCAATACCTGACCGATATAGCGCGCCTCCAGCCAGTCGAGGATCTCGGGCAGTGGCACGAGCTTTCCGTCGCGCACCCTTTCGGGGAGGTCGCGCCAGTAGTCGTCTGCCGGCGCGGGGGAAGCGGCCAGCAGGACGAGGAGGGCGGCCAGCACCGGCAGGCGCAGGCGGGAAGCGGGGGAGGGCAGGCGTCTCGTCATCATGGTCACAGCGTGCCAGGCCGAACATGAATGCAGCATGAATGGCCGTGTCACCCTGTGGCAAGGTCGGTGGCGGTACAACGGACGGGCAACCCGTAGAAGAAGGAGTGACCCATGAAACACAAGATGATCCTGGCCGGTTCCCTGGCCGCCCTGATGAGCGTTGCCACCCTGGCCCAGGCCGAAGACAGCCGCCTGGCGGCGGAGCGCCTCGACGACATCCTGGCCAAGGCCAGCGCCTTCGGTTTCACCCATTTCGGGGAGATCGAGGCCAAGCGCGATGACCGTTTCGCGGTGGAGGGCTGGCTCGACGACGAGTGGCGCGCCGAGGTGCGGTTCTCGCTGGAAAGCGGCGAGAGCCTCAAGGAGGAGCGCCAGCGCCGCGAGGGTGGCGCCTGGGGCATGAGCGAGGCCGAGGTTCGCGAGGCGATGGCCTTGGCTGTGGCCGAGGGGCTGGCCGAGTTCGAGGAGATCCAGGTCGACCGCGATGGCCGCATCGAGATCGAGGGCCGCGACGCCGATGGTCGCGCGTTCGAGGTCAAGAGCCGCGGCGGCGAGCTGCTCGAGGTGGAACACGACGACTGAGCCGGTGCCGGGGCCTCGCCCCGGCGCGATAGTTTCGCGCCGGGCCCTTCCGTGCCGGGCGGTTCAGGTCATGCGCTGCAGGCTGCGTTCCCCGAGCCACCACTGGTGGGCCAGCACGGCGAGCACATGGCCGGCGATGACGAACCACAGCAGGTTGGCGAGCAGCTCGTGGGTCTCCTCGAAGGCCTCCTCGAGCCACTCGATCTCGGCACCCGCCGCGATCAGTGGCGCACCGAAGACGGTAACGCCTTCGCCGCTGCCCCAGGCCGCGAGCAGGCCGCTGAGCGGGATCACCAGCAGCAGGGCATAGAGGACCAGATGGCCGAGCCGCGCGGCCAGGCGCCAGTGGGCGGGCGGGGCCGGGCGGCCGCGGTTGACGGCGCGCCAGGCCAGGCGGAAGACGAGCAGGGCCAGCAGCGCCATCCCGATGCTCTGGTGCAGGCCCATCACGGCGGACTCGCCGAGGCCCGCGAAACCCTCCATCCACCAGTCGCTGCCCAGCATCAGCAGCACCAGCAGAGCCATGGACCAGTGGAGGACGCGGGAGACAGCGCCATAGCGGTGTTCGGTATCGAGCCAGTTCATCAGGATCACTCCTCATTGGTGGGTACCTGATCCGTCTTACACCCCCTCGCCTTGCAGCAGCCTTAACGCCCCGTTCATCCGGCATTCATCTGGCGCAGCCGTCCTCCGAGAGGCTTGCGCCTTGGGACTCACCCTGCCGAGCCGACGAGCCCCACCACGCTGACCAGGATGAGCACCCCACCGAGCACCCGGAAGTAGAGGTTGGTGCGGCTGGCGAGCAGGTGCCGGTGGGCGCGTTCGCCCAGCAGGTGGCCGACCAGGGCGCAGGGCAGCAGCCACAGCTGGTGGATGAGCTGCAGGTCGACGCCGGCGATCACGAAGAAGACCATCTTGATTAGCACCAGGATGAACCACAGCACGAAGAGGGTATCACGCAGCTGGTGGGCAGCGACGTGGGTGGCGAAGACTGCGACGATCAATGGGGCGCCGATCAGCGAGGTGCCGCTGACGTAGCCGCCCAGCACCAGCAGTACGCCGTCCAGAACGCGATTATGGCTGCGAAAGGGCCTGTTGAGCACATAGCCGACCGCATAGACCATCACGATCACGAAGATGATGCGGGTCAGCACGTTGCCTGGCAGGGTCAGCAGGCCGACCACCCCGATCAGCTTGGGGATGATCATCACCTTCATCGCCCTGAGCAGGTAGCCCCAGTCGATGTTGCTCTCGCTCGGCGCCTGGCCGCCGCTGTCGGCCACCAGCTGCCGGTGGCCGCGCCAGGCGATCCAGCTGGCGAAGATCAGCAGATGGATGGCGATGATCGGCAGAAAGACCAGCGGCTCGTCGCGCACCAGCAGCAGGAAGGGCAGCGACAGCACGGCACCGCCGAAGCCCAGGCTGGTGCGCACGAAGCCGCTCCAGACGAAGATCAGCCCGATCAGCACGAGTTGAGAGGTCTCGAGATCGGCCATCAGGGCGCTCCTTTCCCGTATGGAAGTGTCATGATTGATGTGGACGTGTCATGGCGCCAACGCGCCCCAGACGCCGGCCAGCACCTCCAGCGCTTCGACGATCACCGCCTCCTCGCCGCGATCGCGGCGCCAGACGAAACTCAGCGCGCAGGGCAGGCGCACGCCTTCGGCGACCACCAGGCCGCGCTCCTGGCGCTCGGCCATGGCCAGGGCGTCGCGGGCCAGGCTGAGGCCCACGCCGGCCCGCACCAGGTCGAGCATGCAGGCCTCCTGGTCCACCTGGGCCACGCCGTTGGGCACGATGCCCAGCGGGTCGAGCACGCCGTGCAAGAGGCGGTGATGGGCGAAGTTTCCGGGCGTGGTGATCCACGGCAGGGTGGCGAGCCGGCGCCAGGAAGAAGCCGACATCCAGCTCGCCGCGACGCACCCACTCCAGCACGGTGTCGCCTCCTCGGCGTGGAGTGATATCAGCCAAACTTATACGCTGGTTTTGAATTACTCAATTGATCCTGGTAACGATAGGGCTAGTCTAGGGGCGTCCATCCCCGATGCCGACAACGACGCGACGAGGCCGCCATGAGCACAGCCAGCATCCAGCATTATATCAACGGGCAAATGTCAGCCGGTGAATCCGGCCAGCACCAGGCCGTGACCAACCCGGCCACTGGCCGGGTGACCGGCCAGGTGGCCCTGGCCTCCCAGGCCGATGTGGCCACGGCGGTGGCCGCCGCCCAGGCCGCCTTCCCGGCCTGGGCCGATACCCCGCCGATTCGGCGTGCCCGGGTGATGTTCAAGTTCCTGCAGCTGCTTAATGAGCACAAGGATGAGCTGGCGCGGGCCATCACCCTGGAGCATGGCAAGGTGTTCACCGATGCCCAGGGCGAGGTAGCGCGCGGCATCGACATCGTCGAGTTCGCCTGCGGCATCCCGCAGCTGCTCAAGGGCGACTATACCGAGCAGGTCGGCACCGGTATCGACAACTGGACGATGCGTCAGCCGCTGGGCGTGGTCGCTGGTATCACCCCGTTCAACTTCCCGGTCATGGTGCCGATGTGGATGTTCCCCCTCGCCATCGCCGCCGGCAACACCTTCATCCTCAAGCCAAGTCCCCTGGATCCCAGCGCCTCGCTGCTGATGGCCGACCTGCTCAAGCAGGCGGGGCTGCCGGATGGCGTCTTCAACGTGGTGCAGGGTGACAAGGACTCGGTGGAGGCGCTGCTCGACCATTCCGACGTCAGGGCGCTGTCGTTCGTCGGCTCCACGCCGATCGCCAACCTGATCTACGAGCGGGGTGCCCGCCATGGCAAGCGCGTCCAGGCCCTGGGCGGGGCCAAGAACCACATGGTGGTGATGCCCGATGCCGACCTCGACAAGGCCGTGGATGCGCTGACCGGCGCGGCATACGGCTCCGCCGGCGAGCGCTGCATGGCGATCAGCGTGGCGGTGCTGGTGGGTGACGTGGCCGACGAGCTGGTGCCGCGCCTGGCCGAGCGTGCCCGCGCGCTCAAGGTCAAGAATGGCCTGGAGCTGGATGCCGAGATGGGGCCCATCGTCACCGCCCAGGCACACCAGCGCATCACCGGCTATATCGAGAAGGGCGTGAGCGAGGGCGCCGAACTCATCGTCGATGGCCGTGACTTCGATGCCGCCGGGACCGGCGACGACTGCGCCGAGGGCTTCTGGATGGGCGGCTCGCTGTTCGACCACGTCACCCCGGAGATGACCATCTACAAGGAGGAGATCTTCGGCCCGGTGCTGGCCTGCGTGCGGGTGCCCGACATCGCCACCGCCATCCAGCTGATCAACGACCACGAGTTCGGCAACGGCGTGAGCTGCTTCACCGAGAGCGGCAGCGTGGCCCGCGAGTTCGGGCGTCGCATCCAGGTCGGCATGGTGGGCATCAACGTGCCGATCCCGGTGCCCATGGCCTGGCACGGCTTCGGTGGCTGGAAGCGCTCGCTGTTCGGCGACACCCACGCCTACGGCGAGGAGGGCGTGCGCTTCTACACCAAGCAGAAGTCGATCATGCAGCGCTGGTCCGACTCCATACATGGCGGCTCCGAGTTCGCCATGCCGACCCACAAGTAATGCCGCCGATCACTGAATGAGCGAGAGGCGCCGGGGACGACGTGAAGAGGAAGTAATGTCGTCACCGGAACAGCCTCGAGTGACGTCATCACCGAGAGCGTGCCATGGTTGACCAGGAATTCGACTATATCGTGGTGGGTGCCGGCACCGCCGGCTGCCTGCTGGCCAACCGCCTGAGTGCCGACCCGGCCAACCGGGTGCTGCTGATCGAGGCGGGCGGGCGCGACAACTACCACTGGATCCACATCCCGGTGGGCTACCTCTACTGCATCGACAACCCGCGCACCGACTGGTGCTTCCGCACCGAGCCGGACCCCGGGCTCAACGGCCGCTCGCTGATCTATCCCCGGGGCAAGACCCTGGGCGGCTGCTCCAGCATCAACGGCATGCTCTATATCCGCGGCCAGTCGCGCGACTATGACGGCTGGGCCGAGGCAACCGGTGACGACGCCTGGCGCTGGGAGAACTGCCTGCCCGACTTCATGAAGCACGAGGACCACCACCGCCTGGATGCCGGCGGCGATGCCGACGCGGCCCACCACGACTACCATGGCCACGGGGGCGAGTGGCGGGTGGAGAAGCAGCGCCTCAAGTGGCAGGTGCTCGACGACTTCGCCACCGCCGCCGTGGAGGCCGGCATCCCGCGGACCCGCGACTTCAACCGCGGCGACAACGAGGGGGTCGACTACTTCGAGGTCAACCAGCGCGCGGGCTGGCGCTGGAACACCTCCAAGGCCTTCCTCCGCGGGGCCGAGAAGCGCGACAACCTCACCCTGTGGCACTCCACCCAGGTGCTGGGGCTCGAACTGGAACGAGGAGGCGAGACCGGCCGGGGCGACACGCCACGCTGCACCGGCGTGCGCGTCGAGCGCGGCGGGAAAGCGATCACGGTGCAGGCCGGCCGCGAGGTGATCCTCTCCGCCGGCGCCATCGGCTCGCCCCAGCTGCTGCAGCTCTCCGGCATCGGCCCGGCCGAGCTGTTGCGCGAGCACGACATCCCGGTGATCCATGACCTGCCGGGGGTCGGCGAGAACCTGCAGGATCACCTGCAGATCCGCTCGGTGTATCGGGTGACGGGCGCCAAGACCCTCAATACCATGGCCAACTCGCTGGTCGGCAAGGCGGGCATCGGGCTCGAGTACCTGCTCAAGCGCTCCGGCCCCATGAGCATGGCGCCCTCGCAGCTGTGTGCCTTCACGCGCAGTGCCGACGAGTACGCGCATCCCAACCTCGAGTACCACGTCCAGCCGCTGAGCCTGGAGGCCTTCGGCCAGCCGCTGCACGACTTCCCGGCGATCACCGCGAGCGTGTGCAACCTCAACCCGACCAGCCGCGGCACGGTGCGCATCAAGAGCGCCGACCCGCGCCAGGCCCCGGCCATCGCCCCCCACTACCTGAGCACCCCGGAGGATCGCAAGGTGGCGGCGGACTCGCTGCGGGTCACGCGGCGCATCGCCGAGCAGCCGGCCTTCGCGAGGTATTCGCCCGAGGAGGTCAAGCCGGGCCTTGAGTACCAGAGCGACGAGGACCTGGCCCGCCTGGCGGGGGATATCGGCACCACCATCTTCCACCCGGTGGGCACCACCAGGATGGGGCGCGACGACGACCCCATGGCGGTGGTGGATTCTCGCCTGCGGGTACGCGGGGTCGCGGGGCTGCGCGTGGTGGATGCGGGCGTCATGCCGACCATCACCAGCGGCAACACCAACTCGCCGACGCTGATGATCGCCGAGAAGGCCGCCGGCTGGATCCTCCATGCCCGGTAACCGCGCTGTCATCCAGTGTAAATAGTGTTTGACCTGCGCCCGGCAACGGCGCAATATGCCTGCAGTTGGTTAGCAAGTGGAACATCGCAAGTGGTCATCGAAAGCTCATAGCGTCGATTTCCCGGTGAAAGTTTCTTGTTTTACCCACTGCAACTCGGGTATTTCCCGGCACAATCTAACGCTATTCGAGGAATTCGATAATGGCTACCGGTACTGTCAAGTGGTTCAACGACACTAAAGGCTTCGGCTTCATTTCTCCGGACGACAACGGTGACGACCTGTTCGCTCATTTCTCCGAGATCAAGGCTGAAGGCTTCAAGTCCCTGCAAGACGGTCAGAAGGTCTCCTTCGACGTCACCCAGGGCAAGAAAGGCCTCCAGGCTTCCAACATCCAGGTCATCGGCTGAACGTCGACCGACCCTGATGTGACTGCCTCACGGCAGGTGAAAAAGGCCCGCGAAAGCGGGCCTTTTTCGTTGTGTTGCCTTTGGCTCTTATATTCAAATAATGAATAGATAGATTTCTAAAAATAACTTTTTAGAATATTCGGTGGCGGTCACAATGGGCCTTTCCCTTTCGTCACCGGATCTGCCCATGCCGCTGGATGCCTGGCTCTCTCTCACCGTCGTCATCGCCGTCTTCCCGCTGATGGCCTTCTCGCGCGTGGGCCCCGACATCGTGCTGCTCGGTGCGGTGATCCTGCTGCTGACCCTGGGGGTGATCGACCCCGGCCAGGCCCTGGCGGGCTTCTCCAGCACGGGCCTGTTCACCGTGGCCTTCATGTATGTGCTGGTCACCAGCATCCGCGAGACCGGCGGCATCGACCTGATCATCCGCCATGTGCTGGGGCGTCCCCGCAGCGAGCGGCAGGCGCTAGTGCGCCTGCTGCTGCCGGTGGCCTCGCTGAGCGGCGTTCTCAACAATACCCCCGTGGTGGCGACCTTCATCCCGGCCGTGCTCAGCTGGAGCCGGCGCGTGTCCGTACCGGCACATCGCCTGCTGATGCCACTCAGTTTCGCCTCGATTCTCGGCGGCACCATCACCCTGTTCGGCACCAGTACCAACCTGGTCGTGCATGGTCTGCTGATCGATCGTGACCCGTCTCTGGCCATGGGGCTGTTCGATATCGCCTGGGTGGGCGTGCCGGTGGCGGTGGTGGGCCTGGCCTATCTGATCCTGCTGGGGCCGCGGCTGCTGCCGGCGCGGCGAGGGGTGGAGGCGGTCTTCGAGAATCCCCGCGAGTTCACCATCGAGATGGAGGTGGACGCCGGCGGTCCGCTGGTCGATCGTACGGTGGAGGAGGCCGGGCTGCGCCATCTGCAGGAGCTGTTCCTGGTGGAGATCGAGCGCGAGGGCAACATCGTCAGCGTGGTGGGGCCGGGCGAGCGACTCAAGGGCGGCGACCGGCTGGTGTTCGCCGGCACCAGCGAGGGGGCCGTCGAGCTGCAGCAGATCCGTGGCCTGGTGCCGACGCGGCAGGGCGAATCGAGCCTCGAGAAGGACTTCAAGGAGCGCCGCCTGGTGGAGGCGGTGGTTTCCGACCAGTGCCAGTTCATCGGCCGGCGCATTCGCGACGGGCACTTCCGGACCCTCTATGGTGCCGCAGTGCTGGCGGTGTGCCGCGGTGGCGAGCGGGTCGCCGGCAACCTCGGCCAGATCCGCCTGCAGCCCGCCGACGTGTTGCTGCTGGAGGCGCGCCCGCCCTTCATCGAGCGGCATCGCCAGTCTCGCGACTTCCTGCTGATCAGCAAGGTCAACGGCTCGGCCCGACCGGTTCATGAGAAGGCCTGGCTGGCCTGGGCCATCCTGGCCGGCGTGGTGGCGCTGGCCACCCTGGGGGTGATGAGCATGATGAACGCCGCCATGCTGGGTGCGGCCCTGGCGCTGGCCACCGGCTGCTGCACGGTGGAGGCGGCCAAGCGGGGGCTGGACACCCAGGTGCTGCTGACCATCGCCGCCTCCTTCGGGCTCGGGGCCGCCCTGGAGAGTTCGGGCGCCGCGGCCGCCCTTGCCGACGTTGCCCTGGGGCTGGCCGACGGCAACCCCTGGCTGCTGCTGGGTACGGTCTATGTGCTGGTGACCCTGCTGACGTCCCTGGTCACCAACAATGCCGCCGCGGTGATCACCTTTCCGGTGGTGATGGCCAGCGCCGAGAATCTCGGTGTGAGCCCGATGCCTTATGTGGTCGTGGTGATGTTCGCCGCCTCAGCCAGCTTCCTGACGCCCATCGGTTACCAGACCAACCTGATGGTCTTCGGCCCCGGTGGCTATCGCTTCAGTGACTTCCTGCGCCTCGGCGGGCTACTGAACCTGCTGACCGCTGCGGTGGCCTTGGCGCTGATCCCGCTGATCTGGCCCTTCTGAGCGCGCTCGCCGCCGAGCGGCGTTTGCGGTAGGGTGTCGGCTTTTGACCGCCTCCATTTACTGGCCCTGGAATCGATGCCATGAGCAACCCCGATGAACTGATCATCGAGCCGCGTAGCGGCAGACCCGCCGATGCCTGCGTCATCATCCTGCACGGCCTCGGGGCCGACGGTAGCGACTTCGAGCCTCTGGTGCCGGCACTTCCGTTGCCCACCGACGATGCCGTGCGCTTCATCCTGCCCCATGCGCCCCGCCTGCCGGTGACCGTCAACGGCGGCATGGTCATGCCGGCCTGGTACGACATCAAGGAGATGAGCCTCGACCGTCAGATCGACGAGCCCCAGCTGATGGCCTCTGCCGAGCGCATCCAGGCCCTGATGCGGCAACAGATCGAGCACGGTATCGACAGTCGTCGCATCATCCTGGCGGGCTTCTCCCAGGGCGGTGCGGTGGCCTACCAGGCGGCCCTCTCCTTCGAGGAGCCGCTGGGCGGCCTGCTGGCACTCTCCACCTACTTCGCCACGCCCGATAGCATCGAGCTCTCCGACGCCAATCGGGGCCTGCCCATCGAGGTGCACCATGGCAGCTTCGACCCGGTGGTCTCCGAGTCACTGGGCAAGGCCGGTTATGAGCAGGTGCGCTCGCTGGGCTATCCAGCGCACTATCGTCGCTATCCCATGGCCCATGCGCTCTGCCCGCAGCAGATCGGTGACATCGGCCGCTGGCTTGCCGAGCGACTCGCCCACTGAGCGGTGTCGTCCGCCCCATGACGGCGACCACGTCCCCGGCCACCGGGCTGCACGCCTGCTGGCGCAGTGTGCGCCCTGGCTTTCTGGTGCTTTCCCCCCTCTGCGCGGGCCTGGCGGTGACCACCGCCTGGCAGGATGGCCACGCCCCCGAGGGACACGCGATCCTGCTGGTGCTGCTCGCCGCGCTGTTGGCCCACGCCGCGGTGAACCTGTTCAACGAACATCACGACTTCGTCAGCGGCCTGGATGCCACCACCATCCGCACGCCCTTCTCAGGCGGCAGCGGCTCGCTGCCCCAGCACCCCGGGGCGGCGGGGGCGGTGCGGCGCGCCGCCTTCGCTTGCCTGGCCGGGGTGGTGGCCATCGGGACCTGGTTCCTGTGGCGCTCAGGTCCGCTCATGCTGCTCTACGGGCTGCTCGGCATGGCGCTGGTGGTGGCTTACACCGGCTGGCTGACTCGTTGTCCCTGGCTCTGCCTGGTAGCGCCGGGGATCGGTTTCGGCACCCTGATGGTGGTGGGCGCGAACCAGGCACTCACCGGGGCTTTCTCCGCTACGGCCCTGGCCGCCTCGCTGGTACCGACCCTGATGGTCAGCGCGCTGCTGCTGGCCAACCAGCTGCCAGACATCGAGCCTGACCGCCGGGCCGGGCGGCACCACCTGGCCATCGTGCTGGGGCCGAGGCGCGCGGCGCGCCTGGTGGCGGTCCTGGTGCTCGCTGCCTTCGCGGTGGTCCCGCTGGCCTGGCTGGGCGGCTGGTTGCCTGCCTGGGCCTTGCTGATGTGGCTGGCCGCCCCCGTGGCCCTGCGGCTGGCGGTGGGGCTCTGGCGCCTGCCCGGCAAGCTGGCCGCTGGCGATCCCTCGCCGCTGCTGCCGTGGCTGGGGCTCAATGTCGCCCTGCTGCTGGGCAGCCTGGCGCTGCTCAACCTCGGGCTCTGGCTGGCGGCCTGAGGCTTCAGCGAAGGTCGCCTCGACAGCGTCGAGAGGGCGGGGCAAGATGGCAGGCCGTTATTCCGCATGCCGTCAGGACCAAGACCATGAGCCCTTCCGGGCATCATCCCGGCCCTGGAGAGTGCCCACGCCGTGGCCTGGGCCATGCGCGTGGCACCGACCCTGCCGGCCGACCAGCATATCCTGGTCAACCTCTCCGGCCGTGGCGACAAGGACGCCGATTACGTGGCAGATCGGCTGAAACTCTAGTCTCTAGTCGGACGTAGGCAGTTTTCGCTGTGTCGCCTGCCATCCTGGAGTAGGGTAAGGGAATGGGGGCGGGATACCCCCTTCCGAAACCGATGCGGGGATCCCCAAGGTGTGGGGCATGGCGCGAATCAGGGACAAGTGGCGAACATGGAGATCGCACAGGGGGAAGCAGGAGCCGCTGGCCGAGGCGCTGCTGGACTGCTTCCCGGGCGTCGTCATGCTCATCGATGCGCACGGGGTCATCCTGCGCGTCAATCCGGGCTTCGAGCAGCACAGCGGCCATCCGGCTGAGGCCCTGCTCGGTCGCCGCATCACCTGCCTGGACGTGACCCCGCTGCACGGCGCCATGAGCCATGCCCTGGCCCACTGCGTCGCGCGCCGCCGGCCCTGGCGGGGTGTGCTACTGTGTCGCCGCGCCGACGGCCGGCTGATCCACCAGGATGGCGTCTTCCAGCCCCTCGGCGCGTGCCGGGACGAGCCGCTGCGACTGCTGGTCACCCTCCACGACATCACGGCACTGCGCCAGAAGGCGCTGCACGACCACGCCCTGCTGGAGCGTTTCCAGGGGACCCTCTCGCGGCTCCCGGGAGTCGTCTTCCAGCTTCGCCAGGACACCCGGGGTGGGCTCGGTTTCCTCTATCTCAGCGATGGGCTGCGGGCGCTGGCGGGCCTGTCGCCGCACTCGGTGATGGACCGCGCCGATACGCTGCTGGAGCGGATCCATGCCGAGGATCGGGGCGCCCTGACCACCTCCCTGGCCCAGTCGGCGGTGAGCCTGGAACCCTGGGGGCTGGAGTTCCGCCTCGAGACGGCCGACGGCGTTCGCTGGCTAGAGGGCCGGGCAAGCGCTTCGCGCCGCCGTGACGGCATCACCCTGTGGGACGGCCTGCTGATCGACATCACCCCGCGCAAGCAGAAAGAGCAGCGCACCCAGAAGCTGGTCAGCACCGACATGCTCACCGGGGCGCTCAATCGGCGGGCCTTCTTCGACTTCGGCGAGGCGGTGCGCGCGCATGCCGCCCGCCAGGGCCGCTCGGTGCCCCTGGCGATGCTCGATATCGACCACTTCAAGCGCCTCAATGACACCCATGGCCATGCTGTCGGCGACCTGGCCCTGCAGACCTTCGCCACGACCTGTCGTGACTGCCTGCGTCCTTATGACCTCTTCGCCCGCATCGGCGGCGAGGAGTTTGTCGTGATGCTGGTGGACACCACGCCCGACGAGGCCTGGGGGGTGCTCGACCGACTGCGCTCCGCCGTGGAGGCGATCGAGCTCGAGGTGGCGGACACCACGCTGCGGATCACGGTAAGCCTGGGGCTGGCGGTGCTGCCGCCCGAGGGCAGCCTGGACCTGGCGCTGTCCCAGGCCGACCAGGCGCTCTACCGGGCCAAGCATGAGGGGCGAAATCGACTGGCCGGATCGCCGAACTATCCCTGGATCCGCAAGGATACCCGTTGATGACGGGGCGGGTGGCTGGAGAATCGCGGGCGATATCGGCAGGATGGGTACCATCCACAATCCACCACGCAACACGAGGAGCATTGCCATGTCCCTGTCGGAAGACTTTCGCCTGCCGGTCGCCTGCCCCAGCTGCGGCAGCCATCTGATGCGCGTCTCACAGGTCAAGAACCCCGATGACCAGGTGCACTGCGCCTCCTGCCACCGCTTCATCTGCCTCTGGCATGAGGCCCAGACGGTGCTGAAGAAGGGCCCCGGCAGCGAGAGCGAGGCGCTGATCGAGAAGGCGGTCAACCGCGGTTCCTGACGGCACGGGACGAGCCGGGAAGCGTCGAACGAAGGGCCGGGCCCGTCAGGCACCGGCCCTTGTGCGTCTGCTAGAGCAGTTCCTCGCCGGCAAGGGCCAGGCGTGAGCGCTCGACGCTCTTGAGGGTGACGTGGCCGGCATGGGGCCAGTCGCGGAAGTGCTGGACCACCGTTGCCATGCCGCAGGTGTTAGCGGTCAGATACGGCGTATCGATCTGCCCGACATTGCCCAGGCAGACGATCTTGGTGTTGCGCCCGGCGCGGGTGATCAGCGACTTGAGCTGCTTGGGGGTGAAGTTCTGGGCCTCGTCGATGATCAGGAGGGTGTCGTTCAGGGTGCGCCCGCGCATGAAGCCGGGGGCGCGAATCTGCACTCGCGAGCCGAGCAACTGGCGAGTGGCGTCATGGTTCCAGGTGCTGCTGCCGTCGTGCTCGTCGCGCAGTAGGTTGTCCATGTTGTCGTGGAAGGCGCCCATCCAGGGCGACATCTTCTCCTCCTCGGTGCCCGGCAGGAAACCGATGTCCTCGCTCATCGAGATCGGGGCTCGGGTGAAGACGATGCGTTCGAAGCGCTTGGTGTCCAGGGTCTGCTGGAAGGCGGCGGCCAGGGTCATGAAGGTCTTGCCGGTGCCCGCGCTGCCGGCGATGGTCACCAGGTCGATGTCGTCGTCCATCAGCAGGTTGAGGGTGAAGTTCTGGCGGCTGTCGTGGGCATGGATCCCCCAGACGCTGGTGCCGTGGCGGTAGTTGGTGAGCAGCTCGAGGTGGGCATGCCTCGGCCCTACCTCGCGCACGATGGCCTCGAAGCTGGCGCCGTTGTCGCTGTCGGAGACCAGCATGCCGAGGTGCCATTCGCGGGGGATGTCGCCGGCGAGGCGGTAGACGACCCTGTGATCGTGGCGAACGACCTTGACGTCCACCGCCAGGCTGTCCCAGAGCCCGCTGCCATCGTGGCCGGCATCCGGATAGATCCGGGCGCCGTCGATCATGGAGTCGCTGTCCTCGAAGGCGCGATCGGTAAGGTAGTCCTCCACCGGCACCCCCAGCGCGGCCGCCTTGACCCGCAGGTTGATATCCTTGGTGACGAGTATCACCGAGGCGTCCGGTCGTTCGTCGTGTAGCCGACAGGTCTCGGCCAGGAGGCGGTTGTCGGGGCTCTCCTCCAGGGGATCAAGCGGTTTCAGATTGGTGTAGCAGAGCAGGCGCAGGCGGCCCTGAGGGCCGGTGAGTCGGGGGATGGGAATACCGTCGCGGATCTGGTCGATATCGACGTTAGCAGTGAGGTCAGACAGGGTGCGGCTGACCTGGCGGGCGGTGCGGGCGATCTCACGGATGCCGTTCTTGTGCTTGTCGAGCTCCTCGAGCACGGTCATGGGGATGACCACCTCGTGCTCGTCGAACTGATAAAGGGCGGCAGGGTCGTGGATCAGGACATTGGTGTCCAGCACGTAGAGACGGGTGGCCTTCTTGTCGATGCGTACCATCGGCGCAGTTCTCCTTGTCGTCATAGTGTCGACACTGACGGCGCTCGATGTCAGCGATGTGACAGGCGCGCGCGGTGTCGTCCCGCTCGATGCGACGTTCACCTCCTTTGCTGTGGCCCTGCCTGGTGGGATATCTCTCGAATGGCGAAGTGCCATCCTGCTCGATCCTGAACGGTGCCTGGTCATGTTGCAACGCAATATTACGGTGGACCCTCAACGCTGACTCAGCGAGTGGCCTCGATCTCCTGGTAGATGCGTTCCACGTCCAGGGTGGAGCGCTGGCCCAGGTCGTCGAAGTGCTCGGCGAGCCAGGCCTCGGTGGTCGCGCGCCCCAGCTCATGCAGGTGGCAGAGGAAGGCCCACTCGGCATTGAGCTTGCTGGAGACGGAGAGGTGAGCCAGCGGCTCGTCGCCACTGAGGTGGTGGAGCCGGGCCTCCCCGTAGCAGCCGATGTCGATGTCATGCTCGCCGAGCAGCTTCTGCAGCATCACGATCGTGCGCACCTCCTTGATCAGGGCGGAATTGAAGGTGATCTCGTTGAGGCGATTGAGGATGTCCGCGGCGTTGGTCGGCACCTCCTGGCGATACATGGGAGTGATCTGCACCACCAGGATGTCTCCTGCGCTGCAGTCGTGCAGCAACGGCGAGAGCGAGGGATTGCCCATGTAGCCGCCGTCCCAGTAGGCCTCGCCGTCGATCTCCACCGCCTGGAAGACTGTGGGCAGGCAGGCCGAGGCCATCACCGCATCGAGGCTCATCTCCTCGCGGGAGAAGATCCGTTGCTTGCCGCTGCGCACGTTGGTCGCGGTGACGAAGAGCTTGAGGTTCTCGCAGGCCCGGACCCGCGCGAAGTCGACCCGTTCGGCGACGATGTCTCGCAGCGGATTGAAGTTGAAGGGATTGAAGTGGTAGGGCGAGACCAGCCGGCTCATCAGGTCCAGGGCGATATAGCCGGGGGAATGATCGAGGCTCCAGTTGCCGGTCAGCACGTCCAGCGGCGCACGGCGCACGGGGCTCGCCATGCCGGCTCGGCTGACGGCCCGCCAGAAGTCGCGCAGGGCCACGCGGGCGGTGGATTCGTCGCCGCGGGTCAGGGCATCGGCCATCACCACGCCGTTCATGGCGCCGGCACTGGTGCCGCTGATGCCCTCGATCTCGATGCGCTCGTCCTCGAGCAGACGGTCCATCACGCCCCAGGTGAAGGCGCCATGGGCGCCGCCACCCTGCAGGGCCAGGTCAATCTGTCTTTTCTCGCTCATCTCCGCTCTCCCGGTGCTTCATGATGCTGCGTCGCATCACACTATCAGCATATCGGCCGAGGCGGGGAGCGGCCAGCCAACCTCAGGCCCGGATCATCACCCTGTCCTCGTGGAAGCTCACCGCCCAGGTGCGCAGGCGCAGGCCGGGGTTTTCCAGACACTGGCCGTCTGTCAGCCGGTAGTGGTGCTTGTAGAGCGGCGAGGCCACCACCGGTTGGCCCTTCAGGTCGCCGACGATGCCCCGGGCGTTGACGTTGGCGCCGGCGATGGGATCGTGGTGGTCGATGGCATAGAGCTCGCTCTCGTGGCCGGCCTCTCCCGGCGTGTTCGGGCCGGGTAAAGTGCCTTCCGGCGTGTTCGGGCCGGCTGGCTGCGGCGTGTTCGGGCCGCATGGAATATAGAAAATGGCCACCTGAGCGGGGCCCTCGGCGGTTTCCACCCAGGCGGCGACGCCGGAGAAGGGCACCAGGTCGGCGCGGTGGCAGAGGCGTTGCCAGGTCTGGGTCATGGGATTGGTCGCGGTAGCGGTCGTCATGGATAGGTATCCTTTTGATGGGTGCTCGGTGGGGTCACATGAGGATCAAGCTGGACGGAGCTGGCCGCGCTCGCTGGTCATGATGATGTCCGGGTCGGGGCGGCTGTCATTGACGAAGCTTCTGAAGCGCTTGAGCTTCTCGGGGTCGCCGATGGCATTGGCCCACTCGCACTGGTAAGTGTCGACGACGGCCTGCATCTGGCTTTCCAGCTCCTCATTGATGCCCAGGCTGTCTTCGAGCACCACCGCCTTGAGGTAGTCCAGGCCACCCTCGAGGTTCTCGCGCCATACCGAGGTGCGCTGCAATCGGTCGGCGGTGCGCACGTAGAACATCAGCAAGCGGTCGATGGTGCGGATCAGCGCCTCGTCGTCGAGGTCGGTGGCGAATAGCTCGGCATGGCGCGGGCGCATGCCGCCATTGCCGCACACATACAGGTTCCAGCCGTTCTCAGTGGCGATCACGCCGATGTCCTTGCTCTGGGCCTCGGCGCACTCGCGGGTGCAGCCCGAGACACCGAACTTGAGCTTGTGGGGCGAGCGCAGCCCCTTGTAGCGGTGCTCGAGCTTGATCGCCATGCCCACGCTGTCGGCCACGCCGTAGCGGCACCAGGTGTTGCCGACGCAGGACTTCACGGTACGCAGCGACTTGCCATAGGCGTGGCCGGTCTCGAAGCCCGTCTCGATCAGCTCGCCCCATATGTCCGGCAGGTCCTCCAGGCGGGCGCCGAACAGGTCGATGCGCTGTCCGCCGGTGATCTTGGTGTAGAGGCCGTATTTCTGCGCCACCTGGCCCAGCACCACCAGTTTGTCGGGGGTGATCTCCCCGCCGGCGATGCGCGGCACCACCGAGTAAGTGCCATTCTTCTGCATGTTGGCCATGAAGGTGTCGTTGGTGTCCTGCAGCGGGACATGGGCGGCGTCGGTGATGGGCTCGTTGAAGCAGGAGGCGAGTATCGAGGCCACCGCCGGCTTGCAGATGTCACAGCCTAGCTTCGGGGCTGATGAAGAGCCTGGCTTCGGGGCTGATGAAGAGCCTGGCTTCGGGGCTGATGAAGAGCCTGGCCGGTGGGTGTCGGGATTGCCGTGCTTGTCGATCAGCTCGCCGAAGGTCTTGATGCCCTCCACGCGGACGATGTCATAGAGCCCCTGGCGGGTGTGGGCGAAGTGCTCGCAGATCGACGGGTCGACCTCCACGCCGCGGGCCTCGAGTTCGTGGTCGACCACGCTCTTGAGCAGCGCCGCACAGCCGCCGCAGCCGGTGCTGGCGCGCGTCTCGCCCTTGACCGTGGCGAGGTCGCTGGCGCCGGCATCCAGGGTCGCGCAGATGTCGCCCTTGGTGACGTTGTGACACGAGCAGATCGTCGCGGTCTCGGGCAGGGCATCGGGCCCCAGGGTCGGCGCGCCTTCGTTCGAGGGCAGGATCAGCGAGGCGGGTTCCTCGGGCAGCTCCATGCGGTTGGCGTAGTACTGCAGCAGGGTGTCGTAGACGCCGTTGTCGCCCACCAGCATGGCGCCGACCAGGCGCTTGCCGTCGCTGGAGACCACTAGCTTGCGGTACTCCTGCTTGAGCGGGTCCAGATAGCGGAACATCCGCGCCCCCGGGGTCTGGTTGCCATGGGCATCGCCGATGGCGCCCACGTCGACGCCGAGCAGCTTGAGCTTGGTCGACATGTCGGCGCCGCGGAAGCTCTCGCCCTCGCCGCCGAGCAGGGTGTCGGCCGCCACCTTGGCCATCTGGTAACCGGGGGCCACCAGGCCGAAGATGCTCTGGTTCCACAGCGCCACCTCGCCCACGGCCAGTATCGCCGGGTCGCTGGTCAGGCAGCGGTCGTCGATCACCACGCCGCCCCGTTCGCCGACCTCCAGGGCGCAGTCGCGAGCCAGCTCGTCGCGGGGACGGATGCCGGCGGAGAACACGATCAGGTCGGTCTCCAGCACCTTGTCGTCCTGGAAGACCATGCGGTGCGCGGCGTCCACACCGTCTTCGATGCGCTGGGTGGCGCGGTCGGTGTGCACCTGCACGCCCAGTGCCTCGATCTTCTCGCGCAGCAGTTCGCCGCCCTCGGCGTCGACCTGCATGGGCATCAAGCGTGGGGCGAATTCCACTACGGCGGTGTCCAGGCTCAGGCCGCGCAGGGCATTGGCCGCCTCCAGACCCAGCAGCCCGCCGCCCACCACCACGCCGGTGGCGGCGTTTTCGGCGGCGCTGCGGATGGCGTCCAGATCATCCAGGGTGCGGTAGACCAGGCAGCCGTCGCGGTCGTTGCCGGGAATCGGCGGCACGAAGGGGAAGGAACCGGTGGCCAGCACCAGGCGCTCGTAGGGGATGCGGCCCTCGGTGGTGACCACCTTGCCGGCGTCGCGGTCGATGGCGGTGACCGCCTCGGCGAGACGCAGTTCGATGCCGTGCTCGGCGTAGAAGTCGCCGGTGGAGAGCGCCAGGGACTCGGCGTTGCGGCCGCTGAAGTACTCGGAGAGATGCACCCGGTCATAGGCCAGGTGGCGCTCCTCGCCGAACACGGTAATGGCGTAGCGCTCGGTGGCGCCCTGTTGGACCAGCTGCTCGACCAGGTGGTGGCCGACCATGCCGTTGCCGATGATGATGAGACGTGGCTTGTTCATGCGGCCTCCTTCTGGGGGTGGGTCCTTGATGCGTGGGCGTCGAGCAGGGCCTCGGCATCGGCCGCGCCGAGCAGCAGGGCCTGCCGACAGGGGCCGAGGTCGCGCCCGGCCTGGGCCTGGGCGAAGTACCAGGCGCCCATGGCGGTGTCGCCATAGAGCACGGCCCCGTCGATGCGGCCGTTGCGCAGCAGCAGGCGGCGATAGTCGCCCTGCTCGGGGTCGTGGTAGCTGAGGACCTCGTGGTGGTCGTCCGGCGCGGTGGGGCCGAAGGCATAGAGCGACACGCCGCTGACCTTGAGCTTGGTGGCGCTGGGGGCGTCCTCGTAGCCCGCCACGGCCTCGCCGCACAGGTAAGCGGCCAGCACTTCGACCTGGTGCCAGATCGGCTCCACGAGGCCATAGGTGGTGCCCTGGAACTGGCAGCACTCGCCTAGGGCATGGATGGCCGGGTCCGAGGTGGTGAGGAACCCGTCGACGACCAGGGCGCGGTCGGCCACCAGGCCGGCGCCGCGTCCCGGCTCGACGTTGGGGGTGATGCCGGCGGCGACAACCACGCAGTCGGCCGGCAGCCGGCGGCCATCCTCGAGATGCACCGCGGCGACCCGGCCGCCGCCGCCGTCCTCCAGGGCGGCCAGCCGCGCGTCGGTGTGAACCGCCAGGCCGCGACCGGCGAGCTCGGCCTCCAGCAGCTGGGCGGCGGTGGCGTCGAGCTGACGGTTCATCAGCCGCGATGAGCGCTGCAGCACGCTGGTGGCCATGCCCTGCTTGCGTAGCCCCTCGGCAGCCTCGAGACCGAGCAGGCCGCCGCCGACGACCACCGCCCGTCCGCCAGTCCCGGCCGCCGCCGCCAGCGCCTGGGCATCGTCCAGGTCGCGGAAACCGTGCACGCCGTCGAGGCCGATGCCAGGGACCGCCGGCAGGGTCGGTCGCGAGCCGGTGGCCAGCACCAGGCGGTCGTAGTCGATGACGTGACCACTCGTCAGGGTGAGGCGGCGGGCCCGGCGATCGAGGCCCTTGACCCGCTCGCCGAGTACCAATGTCACGCCCTGCTCGGCGTACCAGTCGGCCTCGCGCAGGGTCAGGGCCGCGCGATCCATCTCGCCGGCCAGCCAGGGCGAGAGCAGGATGCGGTTGTAGGCCGGGGTGGGCTCCGCGCCGACTACGGTGATGCGGGCCGGTCGTCCGGGGTGTCCGGCCAGGGCCTCGACCAGCCGATGGCCGGCCATGCCATTGCCGACGATCACCAGGTGCTCGATCGGTGCCGGGGAATGTCGGTGACTCATCGCTTCACCTCTCTCGCGAACAGGCGCGAACAAAAAAAGACGCCTCGACGCTGCCCGACATCGGGAAGCGCGGAGACGTCTTCGTCATTGAATGGCGCGATCGCCATTGATCGCGGCTTTCCCGTTACCATCAAGAATCTGGCCAGCTGACCATGAAATCTATATTTCTCCTTTATTTCCAGTGCAATAGAGTCACGTCTTTCCGGCTTCCAGTTCGCCTTGTTCTGGCGGGGTTGCACATCAGTGGTGCGTGGTGGCGTCGAAATGCACGGGGCTGTAGCACTCCTCCTGGGTGCGGCGATCCAGGTGCCGACCGTTAGCCTGCATGTACCGGGCGATGGGCTCGGCGAAACGGCCGGCGGCCTCGGGGCGCAGCACCGCGGCAGGGGCAAGCCGCTGTCGGCGGGGTCCTCTGTGAGGCGGGCGCCGCTGGCGCCTGCCAGGTCAGGCGACAAGGTGAGGGTATTGCCGCTGCGGCTCAGGGTGATGGGCGCCAGGATCTCGCAGGGCGCTCGCCCCAGCCCAGGCTCATGGCCAGCGGCAGGGGCGCAAGCATATGGGCGCCATCGAGCAGAGGGATGAAACCCAGCGTCAGGCGGGTGAGTTCCGGTGAGGGTGTGGCGGTCATGAGAGCGGCCCCTTCTGCAGGCGTTCGAGAATATCGATGACGCTGTCGGCCACCTCGGCGATCCGCTGGCCACGGTCCATGGCCAGCTTGCGCAGCATGCGATAGGCCTGATCCTCGTCGCAGTCCTGGTGCTTCATCAGCAGCCCCTTGGCCCGCTCGATGCGTTTGCGTTCGACCAGCTGGTTGCGCGCGCGATCGAGCTCCTGGCGCATCGACTGGAAGGCATCGAAGCGGGTGATGGCGACCTCGATGATCGCCTTGACCCGGCCGGGGAGCAGGCCGTCGACCACATAGGCACTGACGCCGGACTTGAGGGCCGCCTGCATGGTCTCGGGGTCGTGCTGGTCGGCGAAGAACACCACTGGGCGCGGGTTCTCGCGATTTAGCAGCGCCATGCTGTCCAGGGTGTCGCGGTCGGGGGATTCCATGTCGATGATCACCACATCGGGCTGGTGGCAGGCGACCCTCTCGTTGAGGCTCGCCGGGCTGGTCAACCGGCAGATGACCCGGTGGCCCTGGCGGGTCAGGGCTTCCTCGATCATGGCGGCGCGGACGACCTCGTCGTCGACCAGCAGGATCTTCAGGGGTGGTGGCATAGGGTGTGTCGCTCGTGGCTCGGCTTCTGATGGCAGCAGTGCTGCAAGATGCATTCCAGACTCGGCGTTACCCGTCGCACGGGGCCCGGCGGCCCTGGGTCGTGTCCGCTAGGCGGCCGATATGGTCCAAAATGGTGCAGGTGAAGCCGATGGCGCCCCTGGCATGGTGCAGGAGGCGAGGGCGCGGGGCCTGATTCCGTACCCAAGCCGCCAGGTGCCAAGGAGTAGGGGCTTGCTGGCACGGGGATTGCTTGATTCCCCCTTATCAGCGGGGAGGCACTGTGTCGCCTCCCCATCACGGCAACGACGCCCACCGCTGGATTCCCTCGGGAATCGCGGTGGGCGTCGTCGTCTGCAGTCCTGAAAGGAGGTCGAGATGCATCAGGCCCGAACCACCTGTCCCTACTGCGGCGTCGGCTGCGGCGTGCTGGCGCGGCTCGAGGGCGACCGTCTCACCGGGGTGGACGGCGACAGCGACCACCCGGCCAACTTCGGTCGGCTGTGCGTCAAGGGCTCGGCACTGCACGAGACCCTGGGCGATCACGGGCGGCTGCTACGGCCCCGGGTCGATGGCGTGGAGGTCGACTGGGATACCGCCCTCGACACCGTGGCCGAGCGGCTCCAGGCAACCCGCACCGCCCATGGCGACCAGGCCGTGGCGGCCTATCTGTCCGGGCAGCTACTCACCGAGGACTATTACGTCGCCAACAAGCTCTTCAAGGGCTTCCTCGGCACGCCGCACCTGGATACCAACTCGCGGCTGTGCATGGCCTCGGCGGTGGCGGCCCACAAGCGTGCCTTCGGTGCCGATGCCGTACCCTGCAGCTACGAGGATCTCGAGGAGGCGGAACTTGTGGTGCTGGTGGGCGCCAATCTGGCCTGGAACCACCCGGTCCTCTACCAGCGGCTGCGTACCGCCAAGAGCCGCAATCCCCTGATGCGGGTGGTGGTGATCGACCCGCGGGTCACCGACAGCTGCGAGATCGCCGACCTCTACCTGGGTGTGGCACCGGGCAGCGATGCGCGGTTGTTCAACGGCCTGCTGGCCTGGATGGCCGACCAGGGCAAGCTCGACCGGGTCTACCTGGAGAAGCACACCCAGGGGCTGGACGAGACCCTGGCCGCGGCGCGGGGGGACGATACCACGCTGGAGGCCATCGCCGCCGACTGCGATGTCGATGCGGAACGCCTGGAGACCTTCTTCTACTGGTTCGCCAGCCAGCTGCACGTGGTGACGCTCTTCTCCCAGGGCATCAACCAGTCCTCCAGCGGCACCGACAAGGCCAACGCCATCATCAATTGCCACCTGGCCGGCGGCAAGCTCGGCCTGCCCGGCGCCGGCCCCTTCTCGATCACCGGCCAGCCCAATGCCATGGGCGGCCGCGAGGTGGGCGGCCTGGCCAACCAGCTCGCCGCCCACATGGACTACCACACGCCGGGCGCCCTCGACCGGGTGACGCGCTTCTGGACCACTGACGGCCTGGTGCCGACCCTGCCCGAGGGACCGGGCCACAAGGCCGTCGAGCTGTTCGCGGCAATCGAGCGCGGCGAGCTCCGGGCCGTATGGATCATGGCCACCAACCCGGCAGTGAGCCTGCCCGATGCCAACCGCGTGCGTCGCGCCCTGGCACGTTGCCCGCTGGTGATCGTCTCCGAGTGCGTGGCCGACACCGACCTGCTGGCCTATGCCGACATCGTGTTGCCGGCCACGGGCTGGTCCGAGAAGGACGGTACCGTGACCAATTCCGAGCGGTGCATCTCGCGCCAGCGAGGCCTGCTGCCGCCGCCGGGAGAGGCTCGCCACGACTGGTGGATCATGGTCGAGGTGGCCAGGCGCCTGGGCGTCGGCGAGGCCTTCGCCTACCGGCACCCCGGCGAGATCTTCGACGAGCATGCCCGCCTGTCGGCCTTCGAGAACGCCGCCGAGAGTGCACGGCTCTTCGATATCTCGGCGCTGGCCGGCCTCGATCGTGCGGCCTACGACGCCCTGGCCCCCATCCAGTGGCCGGTGACGGCCGACGCCCCTCACGGCACCGCCCGGCTGTTCGAGGATGGCCGCTTCGCCACCCCGGATGGGCGAGCCCACTTGGTCCCGGTGCGGCCTCGCGGCCCCGAGCAGTCGCTCAGCCCGGCCCGTCCGCTGCGGCTCAATACGGGCCGAGTGCGCGACCAGTGGCACACCATGACGCGTACCGGCCGGGCTCCGCGGCTGATGAACCACCGTGCCGAACCCTTCATCGAGGTTGCACCGGAAGATGCCGCTGCCCAGGGCATCGAGGACCAGCAGCTGGCGCGGCTCTCCGGCGCCGGCGGCGACTACGTCGGCCGGGTGCGCCTCTCCCGGGCCCAGCGTCGCGGCGAGCTCTTCGTGCCCATCCACTGGACCGACCAGTTCAGCGGCACGGCTCGGACGGGAGCGCTGTTCGAGGCCCATCTCGATCCCGTCTCCGGCCAGCCGGAACTCAAGCAAGGCGCGGTCGCCCTCGCACCGCTGGCGGCCAGCTGGGAAGCGACCCTGCTGGTAGCGAACGACCTGACACTGGGTGGCGAGATCCGTGGTGATGTCGCCTACTGGGCGCGCATTCCCCTGAGCCATGCCGAGCGCTGGCAACTGGCCGGTCACCCGGGGGACGCACCGGACTGGCGGACCTGGCTGGCGGCGTATCTGCCGACCGCGCCGACGCTGTGGAGCGAGGATCCGGATGGCGGACGGTGGCGCGCCGCCGGCATCGCGGAAGGGCGCCTGCACTGGTGGCTGATGGTGGGCCCCCCCGCCGAGCTGCCCGGCCTGGCCTGGCTCACCGAGCGCTTCGCCGAAGCGGCCGGGGGCGAGGGGCTGGACGCCGGACGCCGGCGCCGGTTGCTCGCAGGTTGCGACGATGGGGCCGGCGATAGCGGTCCGCTGGTCTGCAGTTGTCACCAGGTGGGGCAGAGGGCCATCGTCGCTGCCATCCGAGAGGGGGATGCCAGCGTCGAGACGCTGGGCGCCCGACTGGCCTGCGGCACTCAATGCGGCAGCTGCATTCCCGAACTCAAATCCCTGATCGAAGAAAGTGCCGAACCACGTGCCGAAGAGGAGGGGGCCCATGCGTTCGCCAAGACGCAACCCAACACCATCGATGTCGCTTGAAGCATCGGGCATGGCGGGCAGGCTGCTGGCACGCCTCGCCCAAGGGGCAGGCCGCTGGCTCGCCGAGCGTTTCGGCAGTGCAGCGCGTCCCGCGGATGGGCCGCGGGATGGCGATTGCCGTAACGGCAGCGTCTATCTGGTGGGGGCCGGCAGCGGTGCTGCCGACCTGTTGACCCTCAAGGCCGCGCGGTTGCTGACGCAGGCCGATGCCGTGGTCTACGACCGCCTGGTCGGTGATGAGGTGCTGGCGCTGATTCCCGTCGGACGGGAGCGCTACGACGTGGGCAAGGCCCGCGGTCACCATAGCGTACCCCAGGCCGAGATCGGCGAGCTGATGGTCAGGCTGGCGCGTCAGGGCAAGTCAGTGGTGCGCCTCAAGGGCGGGGACCCGGGCGTGTTCGGGCGCATGGGGGAGGAGCTCGCCGCCCTGGGCGAAGCCGGTGTCCCGGTCGAGATCGTGCCCGGCATTACCGCCGCCTCGGCGGCCTGTGCCGCCATGGGCATCCCCCTCACCGACCGCGCCCATGCCCAGCAGTTGCGTTTCGTCACGGCCCAATGCTGCCGGGAAGACGCTGAGCCCGACTGGGCCTCGCTGGCCCGCCGGGACGAGACCCTGGTGTTCTATATGGGGCTCAGCAAGGTATCGGCGATCTGCGACGGGTTACGCGGGGCTGGGCTCCCCGACGACTGGCCGGTGATGCTGGTGGCCAATGCCAGCCTGCCCGAACAGCGCTCGCTGGTCGGGAACCTCGCGGACATGCCGGCACGGCTCGCCGCCGAACCCTTGCCCTCGCCCTGCCTTATCGTGGTGGGCAGCGTGGTGCGGATGGCGGCAACTCATCCGCTGCCGTGTGATTCGGCTCTCGAGCAGCACCTCTACTGATCTTCTTCAGGCTTCGCAGCCAGAGACCAGCTGCACTGGCTTCTTCTGTCGCCAGCCTTTAGCCAGTCGACCGATTGTCGGCTCGGTCTTTTTTCGATACCGGACTGTAACGCTACCGAGTCACTTCATGTGATGTTGGTAGTGGCTTGTTTCTGAAGAGAATGCACGGCATTCCAGGTTTTCTTACCGATCTAGTGTTTCACCGATGAGGCACTAACCATTCAGTTACAAAAGGCCGCTGCAATGCCTCCACTGATGGGGAAGTGGCTGGCATTTATAAATTTTCCTTTTTTACAGTCAATTACATCCAGGGGATTCTCAGCTGGCACGGATCATGCTGATGGGTTGGTGACTGCGAGCAGGAAGCGTCATTCAAGGGTCCAGACGTGAACGGTTGGGGCGATGGCGCGAGTTCGCAGGCTGCAGCAGACACAACAAATGGAGACATGATCATGAAAAAGTATCTCGTAGTAGCGGGTACCCCTCTGCTGGCCATGGTAATGGCCATCTCCACGGCGCACGCCAACCCGAGCGTTGGTGCTGCCGATGATGTAGATCAGGATGTGACCTCAACGGCCACCGCGACGGGGGGCGCCAGTGGCAACGCCAATGGTGGGGCCGGATTCGGTCTGGGTCTTGCCGGTGGTGGTACCGGTGGCAATGCCGATGGCGGAGATGATAACTCCGATGGTCTCTTCGGCGGCGGTGGTGGTGGTGCTGGTGGTACCGGCGGAGCCGGCACCGGTGGCTATGCTGCCGGATCTGGCGCTGGCGGCACGGGAGGCTCCACCGGCCGTGGCGGTGACGCCTGGGCCATGAGCGAGTCCTACAACACCTCTACCAGCGTTATCTCCATGCAGGAGCTCAACTCCACCGTGGTTGGTTCCGGTATCAACATCAACGGCGCCCGGGGTGCTACCGGCGCGACCGGTGGTGCTGGTGGCGGTGCGCTTTCCGCCAATGTGGGCATCGGTGTCGGCGGTAATGGCGGCAATGGAAACGGTGGCTCTGGCGGCGGTGCTGGTGCCTTTAGCGGAACCGATGCCTCGGGTGGCGATGCCGGCGGTATCGGGCTCGGTGCTGGCTTAGGTGGTGGTAGCGGCCAAGGCGGAGGCGTAGGAGGAACATCAGCTGGCTCCGCTTCGGGTGCCAATGCAGAAAATGACGATGCCGGTGATGGGGGCTTCCTGGGAGCAGGCGGCTCGCAGAATGCTGCTTCCGATTCAGGCTCCGGCGCCAACGCAAGTTCCGGTAATGGTACTGGTGGAGCAGGTACTGGCACCGGTACTGGCACCGGCACTGGAACTGGCACGGCCACAGCCGGCGCCGGTGGTTCCGGTGGTGATGCTGGTGCTGTAGCCGGGAACGGCGGCAACGGTAATGGTGGCGGCGGTGGGGGTGGCAGTGCCACCACCGGTGATGCCTATGCCTATGCCGGCAACGGCGGTGCAGGTGGCAACGGCGGCAATGGCGGCGGTGCCAGCCTGGCTACCGGTGCGGCCAACGTGTCCGTCGCGGCCGGGGTGTTCGGTGGCATCAACAACATGAACGTGTCCACCGGCCTCTACAACTCCCAGGTGTCCGGCACCAACGTCGCGGCTCACAGTAATGTGGGCATCGGCAACTGATGATCCGGGGCGCATGACGCGCTCGCAAGAAGCGGGAGCTGGTGGGGGCAACCCCACCGGCTCCCTTGATGAACTGTCCCTATGGACCGGATATCGGGAGTCAAGGCCATGAAGGTGTCATCAGTCAGTTCAACTCTCTCAACTTTACCCCGCCGACAACTGCAGTTGATGGCTATTACGTTCGCCATGGTGCTGATCACCTTCGGGGCGGCACAGAGCCAGGCAGATGATGGCTCTGCGCTTCAGGAAGATGGCTTCGCCGCGATGGAGCGGATGAACCTGGAGGAAATGGGTAAGGCCAGGGCCAGGGAGGGAGGTGCGATCGTCAACCTCACTACGGTAAAAAGCGTCCAGAACCTGAAGGCCTCGGTAACGGATACCTCCTTCGATATCGGTGGCGATATGGTCTCGGGCAACATCAGTTTCGCCCCCGATGCGTTGGGGAGCTATAGCGGTACGGGAATCTTCAGCGCCGTGACCGGCAACGGGAATTCCATCAACAATGCGGTGGGCATCAGTGTCTTTATCGCCAACTGAGCCCCTATCGGGTTCGGATACCCGATTTCCAACCAGGGGAAGACGTGCCATGAAACTCACGAGGCAACTCTGCTGCAGCATGGCATCACTCGTTCTCATGGGGAGTTCTATGGCGGCCCTTGCCGGACAGGTGGCTATTGCCAATCGTTTCGGCAGCTTTCAGGTCGAGGCCAAGAGCCTGCAGGAGAAGGGCTGGGACAGGGTGATACGGCAGCAGTATGACTTCAGCTGTGGGTCCGCGTCCGTCGCGACCCTGCTGACCTTCCACTATCAGCGTGAGACCACCGAGGCAGCGGTCTTCGAGAGCATGATCCGTGCCGGGGATGCCGAACAGATCCAGCGCCATGGCTTTTCCATGCTGGACATGAAGCGTTACCTGGATGCCCAGGGGCTCAATGCCGATGGATTCAGGATCAGCCTGGATGACTTCATTCGCATCGGGGTGCCGGCCATTACGATGGTGGACACTGGAGGCTACAAGCATTTCGTCGTCGTCAAGGGCATCGATGACGACAATATCCTGGTGGGCGATCCCGCGGCGGGTACCCAGGTGGTGCCGAGGGAGCACTTCGAGTCCCTGTGGAACGGCACGGTGCTGGGGGCGCGCGGGGAGATCGAGATCGCCAGGAACAACTTCAACCATGAGCAGGATTGGGCCGTGCGCCCCGACTCACCGCTGGCAAGAGGCGTGAGCCGCTCCAGCATCGGTGCCAGCCTGCTGACCCTGCCTGCCAGAAATGAGATGGGCCGGTGATGAGGAGATGCGAAGATGCTGTCTCGCGCTAGGAGTATTCATGTAAGCCGGGTGTGTTGGGTGGGCGCCCTGCTGGTGTTGGTTGCCGCCGAAACCCCGGCGGCCTCACCGGCGGCAAGTGACGCCTGGTTGAATGAACAACGGTCACATTACCTGAGTGATCAGGCAGCCGCGAGACTCTATACGGAGGTTTCGCTGTCGTCCGCGACGCGGGATGATTTCCATCGAGGGACGGTCATCGCCGATGCTGAACTCGATCAGATGCGGGCGGGGTTCAATATCAGTGGGCTCGATGTGGATTTCGGGGCCAGGTTGCAGACGATGATCGATAATAGCATCGAGCTGGTGTCGGTCGTGAACTTCACGAAGGCGGGAATGGACCTCGTGTCCCAGACATTCCGTGATCCCTCCAGGTCAGCCAGGCAGGTGGGGGGCGGTACAGGACTCTCAGTAACCGATGTGACCCCCGGTGGTGTCGACCTCTCGGGCCTGGCGGACTTTTCCGGCATTACCCTGAACGATCACAAGGGTTTCACGGCGGCCCTGCACAATATCACGCGCAACGCCATCGTCAGTGGTGTGGTGAGTAATGCCTCCGGGCGGGATATACAGCAGCGGATCAATATCGACGTTCGACTCAGCAATATCGGGGCACTGAGGGCGGCCAAGCAACGGGCCTCCATTGTTGACTCCTTCTCGGGAATCCTGCGCTGATAGGTATGAGTCATCTGCCAAGCTCGTATTATCGCACGAGAGGCGCTTTTGGACTGGAAGAGGGCATGGTGGAAGATGATATTAGGAATATGACGCGACGGCTGCCGATTTGGCAGCCGCCTTGGTTTATGGGCTTGGTTAGAACACATTCATGCCGATGGGCATGCGAAGGGTCAGGGTCGTGTCCGGGGCATCCTCGGTGATGCCGAGTTCCAGGCCCAGGTTGACGGAGACATCCGGATTCAACTGGTAGGACCAGCCGAGCAGCAGGGCGCCGACGTTCAGGGTGCTGGAACTGACGCGAGTGGTGCCCCCGGTGCTGTTGTCGACATATTCCGTCTCGGTCTTGCCGATGAAGTCGTTCTTGTAGCCCAGTGTGAAGGAGGTCCTCGGGTTGATGGAGTAGGCCATGCCAAAACTCAGTCTCACGGCATCCCCGGGATCCACATCGCCGATAAAAATGTCGTTATCATTATCATCAGTCAGTCGCTGGTCCACGTTATCTTCCAGGTGGAAGACATAGCCCAGGTTGGCAAAGTAGACGGCCGGGGCGGAGGGGAGCAGCATAGTGATGCTGGGTTCGATGGAGTGGAAGCCTGTGCCGGTGGATAGCTCAAGCGGGTTTCCGGCGCTGTTGCGACGGATATCGAAGGGACCCTCGCCGGTGGTGCTCTTGTAGCGCAGGTTGCCGATGAAGTAGGGCATGCCATCGAGACCACGGTTGAACTGGTAGTGCGCAGCCACCTCTATATCGCCCAGCGCATCATTGGATAGTTCTCGGTCCAGAGTGAAAACATTGTCCCCGCTTTTGTCGGTTTCGATCGGAACGTTCACCCTTTCCGACTCATCCCGATACACGTAGGGCACCTTCATCTCGAGTTCCAGGCGGTCGGTAAAGCCCAGCCGGCCGGTCAGCGAGGCCGTGTAGTTGTCCCGGTCGACATCCTGTGCCGTGAACACCCCGATCAGCAGGGTGCTCAGAACGCTGACCCCCTCGAAGGTCATGCGGTTGATGCTCTCGTGGGAGTACTGGAATTCCGGCTCCAGTACCAGCCTGCCCTTGGGCGTCAGCACGCCGCCGTATTCCGCCATGGCCTGGACATCTGGCTGGACCTCCCGCTCCTCGGGCTCTTGGCCAACCGGCTGGATCTGCGTGTCCTGTGCCGTCTGCTGGGCCAGAACGGGCGTGCAGCCGATCACCGATAGCATGCCGGCCGTGTAGAGGATGCTCGTGGCTCGTGAACTCATGGTTCCCTTCCTTTTCTTCTTGCTTGAGTAGTGCCTCGTCCCCCGGGAGAGACATGGTCCGATTTCGATCACAACGCCCCTGGCTAACATGAATAGGTCTGGTCAGCGGGCGCCTGTGACCTTCCTCCATCATGTTGAGGTTAGTTGAACGAATCTGGATGTCGATGGATCGTGCGTTTCTCCATCATCCGAGCCACCGTTCTTGTCGATACAGTGCTTCTCGAGAAGCCGATACAGGGTGACCCTTGAGATGCCCAGCTCTCGCGCCGCATGCAGCACCTTGTGCTTGTTGCGTGCGAGGGCGGCCCTGATGGCGTCGGACTCTGCCATGTCGCGTACCTGCTGAAGGGTATCGGTATCCCGGGAAAGGCGATGGCGCCTTTCCAGCCCCATGTCGGAGGGCGTGATGAGCCGGTGTTCGCACATGACCATGGAACGCCTGACCCGGTTGACCAGTTCGCGTATGTTCCCCGGCCAGGGGTGCTGCCGAATGACCACCGTGCAGTCGCGGCTGAACCCACGTACCCGAGATGGCTTTTCCGCAGAGAACTTCTGGAAGAAGAAGCGGGCGAGGGGCTCGATGTCCTCCGGGTGCTCTCTTAGCGCCGGCGTCCTGACTTGAAGCACATTGAGCCGGTGATAGAGGTCCTCGCGGAACTCTCCCTTGTCTACCGCCTTCTCGAGGTTGACGTGGGTGGCGGCCAGGACTCTGACATCGACGGGAATCTCCTGGAGTCCACCGACCCGGAAGACCTTGAGGTTTTCCAGGAAGCGAAGCAGGTTGACCTGCATGTCCAGGGGCAGGTCTCCGATCTCGTCGAGAAAAAGCGTTCCTCCCTGTGAGCTCTCTATGATGCCGATCTTGCGTTGGTTCGCACCGGTGAAGGCTCCCTTCTCATGGCCGAAGAGCTCGGATTGGATGAGGCCGGAAGGTAGAGCCCCGCAATTGACGACATTGAAGGGGCCATGGCGTCGGGATGAATGGGCATGGATGGCATGGGCCGTGAGTTCCTTCCCCGTACCGGACTCCCCGGTAATCAGTACGGGAGCCTCGGCGGCGGCCACCTTGTGGATGGTTCGGTAGAGTTGCTGCATGACCGGGCTCTCACCGACCATGTGATAGTCGTCATCCGGACAGGAAAGCGTCGGGATAGGGGGAGCTTCATGAAGGCTCGCCATGCCCAGTGCGCTGTCCAGCAGTATATCGAGTCGTCTCGCATCGATGGGATGGGCTTGATAGGCATAGCAGGCGTTATAGATCAGGTCGCGAGCTTTGTCGTGCGGCAATACATCATGTTCGAGGATCGCCACCCACTGGATCTGCGACAAGCCGGGCCTGGTGTTGACTTCCAGGGGAAGCGAGGATGCCGACGGGTCGATGGCGGTCAATCCGACCCTGCAGACTTCCCTGTTCAATAACTCCATCGCTTCCTGTGCATTATCGGCATGGTGGATCGACCAGCCATAACTTGAAAGCTGCTGTAGCGTATCCTGAAGAGAGGTTGTATTCCCTACTGTCATGAATTGCCTGGATGGTTCCATCATCACGTTCCCTCATGGTTGCTGGCAACCATTGCTGATGGTGATCAGGCCCTGCGAAAGGCGAGTCCTGCCCACGGGTCTTGGCCCGGGGGTCATGATTCTGTGGTGTCATTCACAGGCAGCAGTCATGTTCCTGGCCGGAAGATGAACTGAGCCCTGTCCCACGACCACTGGATGATCGTGGTTGTGGAGTCGACGCGGTAAGTGTTGGTCGATCCCGGATGATTGTAAAGTCATGTTACAGGCTCTGTGGGTGACCCATGCAGAGTATGAGTCTTCTCAGCTTTCCCGAGAAAATACAAGGATAACAATCGGTTGTATCTATGTTGTGGTGGGTCAGGGGGAAATGTGGCCAACAGGCGCATCAAGAAAATGGTACTCGAGCCACAGGGCCTGGCTGCTATAGCGGGCAGGAACCGCCGGGCGTGAAGGCGCCGGGCACGGCGAACAGCACCACGCGCCGGTCGGCGAAGAATTCGCCGGTGGAGAGGTCCTGTGGCCCATCGGGGCCAGGGGTCTTGAGGGTGATATCCGGAATCCTGTCGCCGATCGAGAGTGTCAGGGGAAAGGTCTTTGGTTGGGTGTCATGCTGTTGCGTGTGCAGAGGCGTAGATCATCCCAGCGGAGGCGTGGGGCGAATCAGGATCTCGTTGACATCCACGTGTTCCGGCTGCCCCAGGGCATAGGTCACCGCGTTGGCGATGTCTCGGTCTTCCAGGGCGTTCTCCGGGGGGTCGTCGAAGAAGGGGGTATTGACCATGCCGGGCTCGATCAGGGTCACCCGGATGCCGCTGCCACGTAACTCCTCGCGCAGGTTGTAGCCGATCCCGCTCACCGCCCACTTGGTAGCGCCGTACATGGAGCCGGGAATGGTGGTGCGGCCGGCGGCCGACCCGGTCAGCAGCACATGGCCACGGCTGCGACGCAGTGCCGGCAGGGTGGCCTGCAGGGTCAGCCCGACCCCGTAGATGTTGGTCAGGATCATCTCGCGCCAGGCCTCGTGGTCGGCGCCACTGAAGCCTCCCGGCGGGCCGCCGCGCCCCGCGTTGGCGAACACGGCATCGATGCGACCGAAGCGTTCCATGGCCTGCTCGACCATGGCCTGCTGCTCCTCCATGGCGGTGACGTTACAGCCGATGGCGAGTACGTTCTCCGGGCCCAGTTCCTCGGCCAGGGCCGTCAGCTTCTCCCGGGAGCGGGCGGCCAGCACCAGCTTGTAGCTTTCCCGCGAGGCGGCCCGGGCCGTGGCGGCGCCGATCCCGCTCGATGCCCCGGTGATCAATAATACACGATGCTGCATCGTCCTCTCCTCTGCCAGTGACCCGTCGGTTTCTAGCATGGCCCAGTCCGAGACATGGCTGCAATCCCGGCGCTCAACGCAACACCACCGCCCGGTGAGGCGGTGGTGTGGGGCAGGCACGGCGGTGATCAGCGCAGCGACAGGGCGCCACCTCCCTCGTCGCTCGCCGCGTCGCGGTAGGCGGCGGCTTCCTCGTCCTCGACCTCCGGCGAGAAGCGCACCATCAGGGTACAGAGGGCGGCGATCATCACGGCGATGCCCAGGTAGAAGAGCCCCTGCTGATAGCTGAGCGCCTCGGAGCGGAACAGGAAGCCGGCGGCCACCGCCCCGGCGTTGCCGCCGGCACCGACGATCCCGGCCACCGCGCCCAGTGCACGCTTGTTGATGAAGGGCACCACGCCGAAGGTGGCACCCTCGGCCATCTGCACGAAGAGGCTGAACACCAGCATGATGCCGATGGCGAGTGCCAGCACGTGCATCTGCGAGAAGAACATCAGGGCGATGCCCTCGCAGAGCATGGCGATGAACAGCCAGCGCACACGCCCCTTCAAGCCGGCCTGGCGGGCGAAGAGGTCGGAGAAGACGCCGCCCAAGGTGCGGGCAAAGAGGTTCATCAGCCCGAACAACCCGGCGATCATGCCGGCTGTGGCCAGCGTCAGCTCGAAGTTGTCGAAGAAGTAGATAGCGGCGATGTTGTTGATGGTCAGCTCCACCCCGAAGCAGGCGGCATAGACCACGAACAGTGCCCAGACACGGATGTCACCGGCGGCAGCCTTGAAGCTTGCCCCCATGCCATGCTCGCCGCTGGCCGGCGGAAGCTCGCCGCGTGCGCGCAGCTCATCGAAGTTGCCGTCCGGGGCGTCATGGGTGAAGAGGTAGTAGGCGATGCCGGTGAGGAACAGCACCACGCCCGGCACCACCATGGCCAGACGCCACCCGAAGGCCTCGTTGACGCCCAGCATCAGCAGGCCGGAGAAGATCAGCGGCATCAGGATCTGGGTGGTGCCGCCACCGAGGTTGCCCCAGCCGGCCGAGGTGGCGTTGGCGGTGCCCACCACGTTGGGCGCGAACATCATCGAGGTGTGGTACTGGGTGATCACGAAGGAGGCGCCGATGGCTCCGATGGCCAGGCGGGCCAGGAAGAAGGTCTCGAAGCTCGAGGCTAGGCCGATGCTCATCACCGGCAGGGAACCGAGACAGAGCAGCCAGGTATAGGCGCGGCGCGGACCGATGCGATCGCAGAGCACGCCGATCAGCAACCGCACGACTACGGTGATGGCGACCGAGGCGATGATGGTGTTGCCGATCTGGGTCTTGGTCAGGCCGAGGTCGTCGCGTACCACCGCCATGAGCGGGGCGATGCCGAACCAGCCGAAGAAGCAGATGTGAAAGGCGAACCACGAGAAGTGGAAGGCACGCATCTGGGGCGTCTTGAAGGTGAACAGGCGAATCCTGTTGGCCTTGTTGCGGATCTCCATGGGAGTACCTCGTCGAGTGATGGTCGAACACACGATCCTGGGCCTTCGCCGTTGAAGGTCGGGTCCGACGCACTCGTACTCCCGGGGAGCCTGGTCTACGCCTGCCTTGCTGTTCAGTGCTAAAGCAAGGCGGCGGCCAATTCATGAAAAGCCTTTTTTTATCAAATACTTGTTAATAAAATGGAGGGTGTTGAAGCCTCGAGCGATGCCCCGAGGGCGGTGCAGTAGGGTGCAGCAGAGGCCCGTATGCCCTGCCATGGTGCCGCCCGCGGTGGCGCCATGGCAGGGCGCGGGTCAGTTCAGGGCCAGTTGCCCCTCATCCCGGTTGCAGCGGAAGAAGTCCGAGCTCGCCAGCCACTCCGGATCGGGATAGTAGGTGAACAGGTACTGATCCTCCTTGATGCTGTCGATCAACGGTGCGGCGACCGCCTGGCGAACCGCCGGGCAGCCATAGCTGCGGCCGAGGCGGCCGGTCTGCTCGATGAAGGCCTCGCTGACATAGTCGGCGCCATGAATGACGATGGCGCGCTGGTAGGCCAGGTCGTTGACCCCGGGCTCGAGTCCCTCCAGGCGCAGCGAGTAGCCGTTGCTGCCCTGATAGCTGTTCATGGTGCGGAACAGGCCGATGCTGGACTGGTGGCTTTCCGGGATGTTGGAGAAGGTCTCGGCCATGGCGTTGCCGGAGCCCTGGCCGTGGGAGACCAGTTCCTCGAACAACAACTGGCGGCGCTGCAGGTCGAAGACCCAGAGGCGCGGCTCGGTGGAGGGCAGCGAGAAGTCGATCACCGCCAGGCGTTCGGCGTCCGGGTCGGCACAGGAGAGTGCGCGGGTCGCCAGGCGCAGGACCCGAGGGTCGGCGTCGGGCGCCAGCCGGGTCAGGGTCTGGTCGAGAGGACGCGGGGGCAGCGTATCGGGCGAGTAGGCCTGGGCCAGGAAATCGTCGCCGGCCAGGGCGGCCGGCGTGCCCAGCAGCAGCGCGCTGCACAGGGCGGTGCCGGGAAGACATCGATTCGGGAAGGGGATCGGCATTCGGGAAACCTGTGGTGTGTCATGCTGGGCTGTCGTCGGCCATTTCCGACGGCGGGGCGATGACGTAGAGGGGCCGGCTTCCCTGCGGTTCCATGTCGGGCACTATTATGACCAAGGGAAACACGATGACCAGACCTCATTCTCAACGCAGGAGCCAGGACCCATGCCCTCAGCCAAAGGATTGACGCCACTGCTTCTCGTGGTGGGGATGATGCTCTCGATGAGTGCCTGGGCCCTCGCCGAGGAGGGCGAGGCCACCGTGGCCGGGGCCCTCGCCGAGCGGCTAGCCGAGGAGGAGGGCGGCCTGCGGGACTTCTACGCTGCCCGGGAGGGGCAGCCCGCCTGGCAGGAGGCCGAGACCGTCACCGCCTTTGCCGCGGCCCTGCGCAGCCTGGAGGCCGATGGTTTGAACCCGCAGGACTACCGGCCGGATGCGCTGGTGGCGGGACACCGCCAGGTGCGCGCCGAGGAAACGACGCCGGCCGGCCGGGCACGCTTCGACCTGCAGGCCAGCCGTGTCCTGTTGACGGCGCTGCGTCATCTTCAGCGCGGCAAGGTGGATCCCCACCGCATCGATCCGGACTGGGAGGTGCCCATCGACGCGCCACCCCTGAATCTGGCGGCGGTGTCGCGGGCGGTGGATGCCCAGCGCTTCGAACAGGCCTTCGCCCTGGCACGCCCCTCGGCGACCCCCTATGAGCGCCTGCGCGCGGGCCTGGCCCGCTACCGCCATATCGAGCGCCAGGGCGGCTGGCCGAGGCTGCCGCAACGACAGCAGTCGCTGCGCCCGGGCGATCTCCATGAGGATGTGCCGCTGCTGCGCGAGCGCCTGGCGATCATCGGTGAGCTGGAGGTGATGGTGGCCGACCTCTTTGCCGGGGCCGAGTCGGACGCCGCGGAACTAAGCCGCTACGATGACGCCCTGGTGGCGGCCGTGCGACGCTTCCAGCGCCGCCACCTGCTCGAGGCGGACGGCATCGTCGGTCCCCGGACCCGGGAGGCCCTGAATGTGCCGGTGGGCGCGCGCATCGCCCAGATCCGGGTCAACCTGGAGCGCGCCCGCTGGCTGCTCCATGGGCTGCCGGACTCCTTCGTGCTGGTGGACATCGCCGGCTACCGGATCAGCTACTTCCGCCCCGATGGCCGGGTGTGGCGCTCGCGCATCGTGGTGGGGCGGCCCTACCGCCGCACCCCCTCGCTGCGCTCGGCGATCACCCACCTGACCGTCAACCCCACCTGGACGGTGCCGCCGACCATCCTGCGCGAGGACGTGCTGCCCAAGGTGCGCCGCGACCTCGGCTACCTGTGGCGGGAGGACCTCATGGTGCTGGGGCCCTCCGGCCAGCCTCTCGATCCGCGCGAGATCGACTGGTCGCGGCCCGGCAATATCATGCTTCGCCAGCGACCCGGCCCGCACAATGCCCTGGGACGCGTCGTGCTGCGTTTCCCCAATGCTCACCTCGTCTACCTGCACGACACCCCCGCCCAGGGGCTTTTCGCCAGCGAGCAGCGTGCCTTCAGCTCCGGCTGCATCCGCGTGCAGGGCGTGCTCGAACTGGCCCAGCACCTCTTCGATGACACCGGCACCTCCGCCCATATGGCCTCGCTGGTCGCCCAGGGCGCGACCCGCAACATCCATCTCGAGCGTCCCGTGCCGGTGATCCTGCATTACTGGACGGTGCACCCGGGGGAGGAGGGCGAGCTGGTCTTCCGGCCGGACATCTACCAGCGCGACGCCACCCTGCTGACGGCCCTGGACCGCCCGCTGGTCGGGTAGCGGGGAGCCGCTGCCGCGATTGGGTGGCGCCGTGGCTGGCTCAGCGGTAGCCCCTGGCCTGCAGGCGGAACAGCCGTGCATAGCGGCCATTGGCGGCCATCAGGCTCTGATGGTCGCCCTGTTCGAGGATCTCGCCGCCGTCGATGACGAGGATCCAGTCGGCGGCACGCACCGTCGAGAAGCGGTGTGAGATCAGGATGGTCATGCGGTCGCGGCTGTGCTCGCGGAAGTCGGCATAGATGGCCGCCTCGGCCGCGGCATCCATGGCCGCCGTGGGCTCGTCGAGCACCAGGATATCGGCGTCCTCGCGCATGTAGGCCCGCGACAGGGCGATCTTCTGCCACTGGCCGCCGGAGAGCTCCTGGCCGCCCTTGAACCAGCGCCCGAGCTGGGTGTGGTAGCCGCCGGGCATGTCGGCGATGAACTCATCGGCCAGGCCGCGCCTGGCGGCCTCCCGCCAGCGGGTCTCGTCGGTGAAGGCGGCGACGTCCCCGGCCCCGAGGTTCTCGCCCACCTTCATCTGGTAGCGCACGAAGTCCTGGAAGATCACCCCGATGCGCCGGCGCAGCGCCTGGACCTCCCAGTCGCGCAGGTCACTGCCGTCGAGAAGGATGCGCCCCTCGGTGGGCTCGTAGAGGCGGGTCAGCAGCTTGATCAGGGTGGTCTTGCCCGAGCCGTTGGCGCCCACCAGGGCCAGGCTCCCGCCCGGGCGCAGGTGCAACGAGATGCTCGAGAGGGCCGGCGACTCGGCGCCGGGGTAGGTGAAGCCCACGCCCTCGAAGCGGATGCCGTCGCCGGGACGCGCCCCGGTAGTCAGGGCGCCGCGCTCGGCGGGCACCGGCTGCTCCAGGTACTCGTAGAGGTTCGAGAGGTAGAGGTTGTCCTCGTACATGCCGCCGATCGCCGTGAGGCTCGCCGAAAGCGCCGCCTGACCCTGCTTGAAGACCATCAGGTACATGGTCATCTCGCCCAGCGTCAGGCTGCCGGTGACGGTCTCCGCCACCACCCAGGCGTAGGCGGCGTAGAAGGCCAGGGTGCCCAGCAACCCGAGCAGGAAGCCCCAGGTCTCGCGGCGCAGCGTCAGGCGACGGTCCTCGTCGTAGAGGGTCTCGAAGATGGTCCGGTAGCGCTCCAGCAGCAGCGGCTCCAGGCCGAACAGCTTGACCTCCTTGATGCTGTCCTCGCGGGCCAGCACCGTCTCCAGGTACATCTGCATGCGGGTCTGCGGCGAGCGCCAGCGGAATAGCCGGAAGGCATCGCCGGAGAACTTGGCCTCCGAGACGAATACCGGCAGGGCGCCGATCACCAGTACCAGCAACGCCCAGGGCGAGAACTGCACCAGCAGCACACCGAAGCTGGCCAGCGAGATGGCGTTCTGGGCCAGGCCGAAGGTCTTGTTGACCAGGCCCAGCGGCCGAACCGAGGCCTCGCGACGGGCCCGGGTCAGCTTGTCATAGAACTCGGAGTCCTCGAACTGCTCGAGGGAGAGGGTGCCGGCCTTCTCGAGGATCATGACGTTGACCTTCTGGCCGAGCAGGGCGCGCAGCAGCGACTGCTGGGCCGAGAGGCCGCGCTGGGCCAGGGCGATGGTGGCGATCACGCCTGCCTCGGCCAGCACGTAGCGCAGCACTCCCCACCAGTCGACCTCCCCGGTCTCGGCATGATGGGCCATGGCCGCCACCACCGAATCGACGATCAGCTGGCCGATCCAGGCCGCCACCGCGGGCAGGACCCCGGCGACCAGGGTGCAGAGCGCGAGCCCCAGGGTCAGCGCGCGGGAGGTCTGCCAGACCAGCGCCAGGGCACGGTGGCTGTAGCGAAAGACGCCGAGGAAGCTGGTCAGGCGGCGCTCGGCCAGCGGGGCCGGCCGGGGTTGGGCATGGGGTGAGGACACGCCGAGGGTCTCCGATCCTTGGGGGGGGCTAGTGTATCCCGAGTGGCTGCTCAAGGAGTAACGGGCCACGGCCGAGCCGGCTGCCCCAGAACGACCGCGCCCCGCTCGAGGGCGGGGCGCGGAGAGACAGTGGCGGCGATGCAGTGATAGGGAGGTTCAGCCCTCGTCGTCGCCCGCGGCGCCGGCGCTGGCGACCACGGTGCCGGTCTCGCCGCTCTGCAGGGCGGCCAGCGCGGGCGCTGCCTGGCGCTGGAAGGCCACAAGTTGCTCGCCCTGGAGGCTCTGGTTCTCGGGCAGGGCCACCTTCATGGCATTCACCTGGCGGTTGTTGACCAGGACCTCGTAGTGCAGGTGAGGGCCGGTGCTGCGCCCGGAGTTGCCGGACAGCGCAATGCGCTCGCCCATGGTGACGCGCTGGCCATTGCTGACCAGGGGCTTGGAGAGGTGCAGGTAGCGGGTCTTGTAGCCATTGTCGTGGCGGATCACCACGTAGCGTCCTGCCGCCGGATGGTGGCCGACCTTCTCCACGCGGCCGTTGGCGGGTGCCTGGACGGCGGAGCCGATGGGCATGGCGAAGTCGGTGCCCTTGTGGGGGCTGATGCGGCCGGTGACCGGGTGCTTGCGGCGCGGGTTGAAGTTCGAGCTCAGCCGGTAGCGACCGTCAAAGGGGTAGCGGTCGAAGGCCGGGTCGAGGCTCTTGCCATCCGGGGTATAGAAGCGGTTGTCATCGCGGTTGCGCACGAGGGTAAGGTTCATGCGCTCGCCGGCGTACTCCACCGCCAGCACCCGCGGGTCGAGGCTCTCGCCGTCGATGAGATCGGACTCCACCAGCACCTGAAAACGATCGCCGCGACGAGTATCGCGGCGGAAGTCGAGTTTCTTTTCCAGGACCCGGGAGAGTTGCGAGACCTCGGCGCTGGTCAGACCGGTGGCCTTGGCCGAGCGTGCGAAGCTGCCGCTGATGCTGCCGGCGAAGAGGCGCTGGGTCGCCTCGCCGGCGCGTTCGATGGTGGCGACCTCGAACCCCTGCTCCTGGCGCTCGACCAGGTAGCCGTCCCGGGCGTTCTTCATCAGGCGCAGGGAGAGCAGGCGGCCCTTTTCGTCGAGCTGGTACTCCAGGCGGTTGCCCTGCCGCCAGTGGGTCAGGAGCCGAGGCTCGGGCAGGCGCTCCAGCAGGTTCATTACCTCGCTATAGCCCATGCCGAGGTGGTCCTGCGCCATGATCGCGAAGGTGTCGCCCGCCTGGACCTCATAGGTGTGCCACTCCGGCACGTAGGGCTCGTTGGTGGCGATCTCCTCCTCCAGCTGGATTGGCCCCTCGTCGAACAGTGCCAGCTCGTCCTCGGAGACCTCCTCGTAGGAGGTGGCATCAGCCACTAGCCCGCCGTCATGATCGAGCATGCCGCCGGCGATGGTCCCGATGACCACGGCCATGTGCAGGACGCCATCATCGAGGCTGGCGCCGCCGTCCGCCAGCAGCCCGGTGTCGCCGCGAGATCTTTCCTCGCGCGAGGCCGCTGGCAGGGCGAGGGTCTCGGGAATCCCGGGCTCGTTGCTGCGGGACTTGGCCGAGGTGACGAAATCGATATCGACGATTTCCGAGGCGGTGAGCACGGAGAGCGGGACATGGTTGCGGGTGGCGTCGAGGGTCTGGGTCGCCATCTCGATGGCGTCGGCCACCGGCGTTCGCTCCGTGCGCAGCGAAGGCAGGCCGGGGCGGGCATCGGCATCGAGGGGGACGAGAACGGTGTCGAGCGTCTGGCTGTCACGCTGGACATCTTCGAAGGAGGTAACGATTTTCTGTGCGCCCAGCACGGTGACCATGGTGGCAACGGGTAACAGCAACAGCTTGTGGGTGCGGGGCAGCGAATGGAGGATTCGCATCATGAGTAACGGGCCGTGACAGATGAAAAGGAAATAAAATAAGTGGCATCAGAACCATACCCCATGACGTATGGGATGCCTAGTCTGTACGGACATACAGGAAGGGCCGTCGCCCGCCCTCCTTGCGGCGAGGAGGGCGTCGGCGCAGAAGCGCGAACACTGTTTGTTAAGCCAACATTGGACACGCCGGGCCGGGGAATTTCAACCCCGGTCCGGGTGGATGTCGTTCAGTGGATGCCGTTCAACCGGTGAGGGTGCCATCGCGGTAGTCCCTCAGCGCCTGCTCCAGCTCGGCGTGCGCGTTCATCACGAAGGGGCCGTAGTGGGCAATCGGTTCGCCATGGGGCTCGCCGGCCAGCAGCAGGGCCTCGGCGCCCTCGCGGCTGGTCAGCGCGAGCCGCTCGCCGCTGCCCAGCCGCGCGAGCCGGCCTTGGGGCACCGCGGTGCCGGCGATCTCGAGGCTACCCTTGAAGACGTATACCAGCAGTGTGCTGGCCTCGGTCGCCAGCGCCAGCTCGCCGCCGGCCGCCAGCCGGGCATGGGCCACCGCGCCCTGGCCGGCCAGGGCCTCCAGGGGGCCCGTGACGCTCTCGCCGGCGGTGTCCTGCCAGCACCCTCCCAGGGCGACCAGACTGGTCTCCTGGCCGCTCAGCGTGGGCATCTCTGTGCCGCGCACGTCGCGGTAGGTGGCCGGGCTCAGCTTGTCCCGTGCCGCCAGGTTCAGCCACAGCTGGAAGGCGTGGAGGCCCTGCTGGTCGGTCAGCGGCATCTCCGAGTGGATGATGCCGCGCCCGGTATGCATCCACTGGGCATCGCCGGCCCGGATGGTGCTCGAGTGGCCCAGGTGGTCCTCGTGGGTCAGGCCGCCGTGGATCACGTAGGTCAGGGTCTGGATGCCGCGGTGGGGGTGGGGCGGGAAGCCGCCGATGTAGTCATCCGGCTGGTCGGAGCCCAGCTCGTCGAGCATCAGGAAGGGGTCGAGCCCTCCGCCGAAGTCATGGATGCGCTGGATCCTGACGCCGTCGCCGTCCTGGCTCGGCTGGCTGTTCACCAGCTGGTCGACCTGCCGGATGGTCGGGGTGGCCATGGGGTGTCTCCGATTCTGTATGGTTTGACTGGCATTTTAGGTCGGATTTTTCGAAGATTAAGCGCAACGTTTCGCTCTATAGATTCGAGGAATTCGAAATGTCCCGTGTCACCCTGGCCCAATGGCAGATGCTGGCGGCTGTGGTCGACCATGGCGGCTTCGCCCGTGCCGCCGAGGCGATTCACAAGAGCCCCTCGACCCTGAACCACGCCGTGCACAAGCTCGAGGAGCAGCTCGGGGTGGCGGTGATGGAGCCGGTGGGCCGGCAAGTGCGTCTCACCGAGGCCGGCGAGCTGCTGCTGCGCCGCGCTCGCCAGCTGCTCGAGAATGCCGCTTCGCTGGAAGATGTGGCGGGTCGCCTGGCCGAGGGACTCGAGGCGGAGGTGGTGCTGGCCGTCGACCAGATCTTCCCCCCCGATGCCCTGGCCCGGGCCCTGGAGGCTTTCTCGGCGGCCTATCCCCATGTGCGCGTCCAGCTCCACGAGACGGTGCTCAACGGCGGCATCGAAATGCTCTATGACGGCAGTGCCGACCTGGTGGCCTCGGGCATCTCGGCCCAGGGCTTCCTGGGCGAGCCGCTGGTCAGGGTGCACTTCCTCGCCGTGGCCCATCCCGAGCATCCGTTGCATCGCCTGGGTCGCCCGCTCGACCTGCGCGACCTTGAGCAGCACCGCCAGCTGGTAGTGCGCGACTCCGCGCTGCGCCAGTCCATGGATGCCGGCTGGCTCAAGGCAGAGCAGCGCTGGACGGTGAGCCACCTGCAGACCTCCATCGACATGCTCGAGCGGGGCCTGGGCTTTGCCTGGATTCCCGAGACCCGCCTGCGCCAGGCACTGGCCGAGGGGCGACTCGAGCGGCTGCCGTTGGCCGCCGGTGGCAGCCGCGAGTATCCGGTGCAGCTGATCCACCGCGATCGGGATCGGGCCGGGCCGGCGACCCATGCCCTCGCCGAGGCCCTGAAGGCCGCAGTGGCGGACTGCTCGCCGGGAGAGCCATTCGAAACTATCGAATGATGGGGCGCAAAACCTGCGCTTGAGCGTTGATGGATTCGCCTTATGCTGGGGGCAATTTCGTAATCGAGCACTCGCTCATCGGCATGAAGGAGATGACCCATGGGGCTTCTGATCGACGGCACCTGGCACGACCAGTGGTATGACACCGATAAACACGGCGGCGAGTTCGTACGCGAATCCGCCAAGCTGCGCGATTGGGTCACCGCGGACGGTCAACCAGGTCCCGACGGCCAGCCGGGGCTGCCCGCCGAGGCGGGCCGCTACCATCTCTATGTGTCGCTGGCCTGTCCCTGGGCGCATCGCGTGCTGATCATGCGCCGGCTCAAGGGGCTTGAGTCGGCCATCGGGGTCTCCCACGTCAGCCCGCTGATGCTCGACCAGGGCTGGACCTATCGCCAGGACGAGGGTTCGAGCGGTGACCCGCTCAACGGCGTGGCCTACCACCGCGAGCTCTACACCCTGACCGACCCCCACTACACGGGGCGTGTCACCGTACCGGCGCTCTGGGACAGGCAATCGGGGCGCATCGTCAACAACGAGTCCGCGGACCTGCTGAGGATGCTGAACGGCGCCTTCGACGGGCTGACCGGCAACCGCCTGGACCTCTACCCTGAGGACCTGCGTGAGACCATCGATGCCGTCAACGCCGATGTCTACGACCACATCAACAACGGCGTCTACAAGTCTGGCTTCGCCACCGAGCAGTCGGTCTACGAGAAGCATGTGGTGGCGCTGTTCGAGGCGCTCGATCGCCTGGAGGCGCGCCTGGCGGAGAACCGCTACCTGGCCGGCGAGTGGTTGACCGAGGCCGACATCCGGCTGTTCACCACCCTGATCCGCTTCGATGCCGTCTATCACGGCCACTTCAAGTGCAACCTGAGGCGCATCGAGGACTACCCGAATCTCGCCAACTACGTCCGCGAGCTCTACCAGTGGCCGGGCATCGCGGAGACGGTGGACTTCGACCACATCAAGCGCCACTACTATGTCAGCCACGACACCATCAACCCGACCGGCATCGTGCCCTACGGCCCGCTGCTCGGCCTCGATCGGCCCCATGACCGCGAGCGGCTGCCCGGCAAGGGGATCCGCGAGAAAGGGTAAGCTTTAAAGCGCCGAGCGCCAAGGGTCAAAGGCCAAGGGCCAAGGGCCAAGGGCCAAGGGCCAAGAGCGGGCCTCAGCACGTACCAATCGCTTTGCGAGCAAAGCTCCTACGACAACCTGTCCAGTGGCTCCGCACCCTTCGGGGGCAAAGCTTTTCCGGTGGCTCCGCATCCTTTGGGGGCAAAGCTTTTCCGGTGGCTCCGCACCCTGTAGGAGCGCTGCTTGCAGCGCGATCCGTCGCGCAGCGGCGGCTTCAGCGGCGGCTTCAGCGGCGGGGCTTCCTGGCCAGCCAGCGATCCAGCGCATTGGCGAACTCGCGGCGGTCGCTGTCGGAGTAGCCGCCGGGGCCGCCGGTATGCTGGCCGCTGGCGCGCAGTGTTTCCATGAAATCCCTCATCTGGACCCGGGCGCGGATGTTGTTGGCATCCATCGTCTCGCCGCGGGTGGTCATCACCCCGGCACCGCGCTCGATGGCCTCCAGGGCCAGCGGCAGGTCCGAGGTGATCAGCAGGTCGCCCCGATCGAGGCGCGCGACGATCTCGTTGTCGGCGGCATCGAAGCCCTGGCTCACCGCCAGGCCCTTGACCCACCGCGAGGGCGGCAGCGGCACGGCGTGGTTGGCTACGAACCAGGTCGGCGTGGCGGTACGTTCGGCGGCGCGCACGATGATCTCGCGCGCCACCCTGGGGCAGGCATCGGCATCGACCCACAGATTCGGCATGCAGCACTCCCGGCGGGATAGGGGCCTCGAAAAAAGGCTGGTCAGTGGCAGTCGACGATGGTAGCATGCGCGCTCCTCGCATGTGTTGACCCCACCATCATGACGACGCCACGCTGCCTCAGGCAGGTGGGCGCCGAAACGCCGGGCTCAGTGACGCAAGAACTGGCCCACACGCGTTCGAATTGTGTAGATGGAGCGCCACCAAGATCACGCCACCCGGGCGAGATCGGCGCAAACGGTCGCCACAGCGGTTCATGGGCCATCCCCGATGGCGTGGACCGAATGCCAGGTGCGACCGGCGTCCCCGACTCCGATTTGCTCATCCGACGCTCCGTTGGACGGAACGTAGATGCCTGAGCGTGTTGCACGCGTCAGGGACGCCACTGAATTTCTGCCGGCCCCGTCGGCCTACCAAGGTGTGATTAATGACCTCGACTTCTGTCGCCTCGCCGAGCTTCGGCGATCTGGCCCTGCTGCCTGACGTTCTCTCTGCCGTGAAATCCCAGGGCTACGAGACCCCGTCGCCGATCCAGGCGCAGACCATCCCTGCGCTGCTGGAAGGACGTGACATGCTGGGCCAGGCCCAGACCGGCACCGGCAAGACCGCTGCCTTCGCCCTGCCGCTGCTGTCCCGCCTCGAGCTGACCCGCCGCGAGCCCCAGGTGCTGGTGCTGGCGCCGACCCGCGAGCTGGCCCAGCAGGTGGCCGTGTCCTTCAGCAAGTACGGCCAGAACCTCAAGGGTCTTGAGGTCGCCACCCTGTGCGGCGGTCAGGAGTATCGCGAGCAGCTCTCCGCGCTGCGGCGTGGCGCCCAGGTGGTAGTGGGCACCCCGGGCCGGGTCATCGATCACCTGGATCGCGGCAGCCTCAAGCTCGACGGCCTCTCCGCCCTGGTGCTCGACGAGGCCGACGAGATGCTGCGCATGGGCTTCATCGACGACGTCAAGCGCGTGGTGGCCGACACCCCGAAGGACGCCCAGCGGGTGTTCTTCTCCGCCACCCTGCCGGCCGAGATCGAGCGCATCGTCAATCGCTACCTGGTCGATCCGGTCAAGGTGGCCATCGCGTCCAAGGTCGGGACCGCCGCCAGCATCGAACAGCGCATGGTGCGGGTCGACGGTGGGGCCAAGCAGGAGGCACTGGCGCGCATCCTCGAGGTCGAGCCGGTCGACGGGGCCATCGTCTTCGTGCGTACCCGGGCCGCCTGCACCACCCTGATGGAGCAGCTCTCCGCCCGCGGCATGAACGTCGCCAGCCTCTCCGGTGATCTGGACCAGAGCCTGCGCGAGCGCACCATCACGCGCCTCAAGCGTGGCAAGATCGACATACTGATCGCCACCGACGTGGCCGCCCGCGGCCTGGACGTGTCGCGCCTGACCCACATCATCAACTACGACCTGCCCCAGGACGGTGAAGCCTACACCCACCGCATCGGCCGTACCGGCCGTGCCGGACGCACCGGCATCGCCATCACCTTCGTCGGCTTCCGCGAGGGCCGCAAGGTGGGCTGGCTCGAGCAGGCCACCGGCCAGAAGATGAGCGAAATGGCGGTGCCCGACGAGGCCGCCATCCGCGCCCACCGCGACGAGATGTTCCACCAGCGCGTGGTCGCCGCCCTGACCGCCGGTGCCGACGAGCAGCGCGCCCTGGTCGAGCGGATGGTCGAGGAGGGGCACGACCCCATCGAGCTGGCCTGTGCCTTCGCGCGCATGGCGCGTGCCGACGAGCCCCCCATCGGTCGTGTGCAGGCGCCGCGTGCCGAGCGCAACAATGATCGCAACTCGCGTGACGGCAACCCGAAGCGTCGCGGTGATCGTGAAGACCGGGCGCCGCGGGAAGGCATGACCCGCTATCGCGTTGCCGTGGGCCACCAGGATGGCGTCAAGCCCGGCCAGCTGGTCGGCGCCCTGGCCAACGAGGGCGGCATCGAGGGCAGCCGCATCGGCCGCATCGACATCCGCACCGCCTTCTCGGTGGTCGAGTTGCCGAGTTCGCTGCCGGAAAGCATCCTGACCAAGATGGCCCGGGCCCGCGTCGCCGGTCGTCCGCTGGAGATCAGCGAGGACAAGGGCGCGCCGGAGCGCGCCCCGCGTCGTCGCCAGGACGGTGACGCGCCGATTCGCCGTCGCACCAGCGCCTGATCCCGGCTGGGCCTGAGTCCGGCCCCGGAACGCAAACGGCCCCCGCACCGCAAGGTGTGGGGGTCTTTTTCATGGATCATCCCACAATGCATTGTGGATCATCGCATTGTGGTGTGAAGGCGCCGACGGCGTGCCTTGGTAACGCCATTTATTGTCGGCGTTGCAGCCGCTCGCCCAGTGCCACCATGAAGGCCGTTCCCGCCGCGAGCTGTTCGATGTCGAGATACTCGTCGGGCTGGTGGGCCTGGCCGATGCTCCCCGGGCCACAGATCACCGTGGGCAGTCCTTCGCGCTGGAATTGGCCGGCCTCGGTGGCATAGGCCACGGCACCGGCAGGGCGCTCGTCGAGCAGGTCGCGACACAGCACCAGCACCTCGGCGTTGTTGTCGTCGGCCAGCGCCGGCACGGTGGTGTTCAGCGCCTCGGTGACGATGGCGGCGTCCGGAGCGCGCCGGCGCATCTCGGCCTCCAGGCCGGCCGCGGTATCGTTCACCCGCGCGAGCAGCTCCTCGAAGCGATCCGAGGGCAGGTGACGGATCTCCCACTCGAAGCTGCACTCCCGGGCCATGATGTTGATGGCCGTGCCGCCCTGGATCTTGCCGACGTGCAGGCTCGAGTGCACCACGTTGAAGGCCTCGTCCACGCGCCCCTCGGCCTTGAGTTCGGCCATCACGTCCTCGATCCGCGTCACCAGGCGGGCGGCCACGTGGATCGCCGAGACCCCCTGGTTCACCTGGCTGGAGTGGGCGGCACGGCCGGTCACGGTGGTGCGCAGGTTGGTCGCCCCCTTGTGGGCCACCACCGGGTGCATCATGGTCGGCTCCCCGACGATCACCGCCGCCGGGCGAGGGTGGTCGGCCAGCAGCCGCTCGATCATCCGCGGGGCGCCGATGCAGCCCACCTCCTCGTCGTAGGAGAACGCCAGCCAGATCGGCGTCGCCAGTTCCTGTTTCACCCAGCGCGGCACCTCGGCCAGCGCGCAGGCGATGAAGCCCTTCATGTCGCAGGTGCCGCGGCCATAGAGCCGGCCATCGCCCTTGTCGACCAGGGTGAAGGGGTCGCTGGACCAGGGCTGCCCGTCCACCGGCACCACGTCAGTATGGCCGGAGAGCACCACGCCGCCGGCCACGGCGGGGCCGATGCGCGCCAGCAGGTTAGCCTTGCGGCCATCGTCGCTTTCCACCCGCCAGTGCGCCACGCCGTGCGTATCGAGCAAGCCCTCGACCCACTCGATCAAGGCCAGGTTGGAATCCCGCGAGACAGTGGCGAAGCCCACCAGGCGGTCGAGTATCTCGGCGGCGGTCATGATCAGGCTCCCGGCTAACAAGTATCCGCCAAGCCTACCATGGCGGGTCGGGCAGCTGGACCGCTCCTCTCCGGGCGAGGGGTGGCTTATGCTATGGGAAAGCCGCAGGAGACGACCATGGATTCACGAGTGGAGACGCGCGCCTCCGACGACTCGCCGGACGGCGAGCCATGCCGCAAGGGAGAGAAGCTCAGCGATCGGGTCTACGGCGACATCATCGATCGCATCATCAATCGCGACATCGCGGAGGGCCAGCGTCTGCCCTCGGAAGAGCAGCTGGCAAGCCGCTACGGCGTGTCCCGCCCGATCGTGCGCGAGGCCCTGGCCCGGCTGCGGGATGATGGCCTGGTGCGCTCGCATCGCGGCTCCGGCAGCTTCGTCCAGCGTCGCCCCGATCGCGCCATGCTCGAGTTCGCCCCGCTGGAGAGCCTGGCGGACATCCAGCGCTGCTTCGAGTTCCGGATCGCCGTCGAGTCCGAGGCCGCCCGCCTGGCGGCGTTCAAGGCCACCGGCGAGGACCGGGCGGCGCTCACGCGGGCGCTGGCACTGCTCGAACAGCGCATTCGCGACAACGCCCTGGGGGTGGATGCCGACTTCGGCTTCCATCTCGCCATCGCCAAGGCCACCCACAACCGCTTCTTCTCCGACACCCTGCTCTCGCTCGAGGCGGCGATCACCTATGGCCAGAACCTGGCACGTGGGCTGGGCCTGAGGCGCCCGGAGCATCATGTCCCGGAGGTCCAGCAAGAGCATCGCGACATCCACGACAGCATCCTGGCCGGCGATGACGAGCGGGCCGGCCGATGCATGCAACGGCACCTGCGCAATTCGCGGCGGCGGGTCTTCGAGGGGTGAGTAACTTGACAACTTTTACAACTCGGCTAGCTTGAGCAATGAGGTCGTCCACGCTGGTTGAAGCTGGTGCGCCTCGGTAGACCGCAGGCAGACCCTAACAAGTCCATGAACTGGCCCGGCTACCGTCAACGATGAAGATAACATTACACAAGACAATATAACTAAGTCGGAGCATGCCATGACCTTCACCTACAAGACGCTGACGATGGCCGTGACGGCCGTCGCCGCCATGGGCCTTGCCGGCCTGGCTCAGGCCGAGTACCCGGAAGAGCCCATCACCTACACGATTCCCTTTGATCCCGGTGGTGAGTCAGACGTCACGGCGCGTTTCCAGGAGCCGCATCTGGAGGAGATCCTGGGTACTGACGTCAACGTGACTCACCGTCCCGGTGGCGGCGGAGCCGTGGCCTGGAGCGAGTTCCAGAACAGTGCTGCACCCGACGGCTACGAAATGATCGGCGTCAATATCCCGCACATCATTGCCCAGCCAATCATGCGGTCCAATGCCGGTTTCGAGACCGACAACTGGAAGATCGTCACCTTCTTTCATTTCACACCCAATGCCCTGATCGTGCCCAAGGAAAGCCCCTTCGATACGCTGGACGATCTCGTGGCCTATGCCAAGGAGAATCCCCAGGCCGTTACACTGGGTGGCAGCGGTACCTATAGCGCCAACCATCTGGGGGTGTTGCGCCTGGAACGTGAGGCGGGCATCGATGTGACCTACATTCCCTTCACGGGTACCGGGCCGCTACCCGCCGCAGTGCAAGGCAATCATGTGTCCGGCATCTTCAATTACTCCATGCTCGGGGTACAGATGCAGGACAGTGCCAAGGTGCTCGCCGTGGCCTCCGAGGAACGAGTACCGGCGATGCCGGATGTGCCGACCTTCAAGGAGCTCGGCTATGACATCGTCGGCGGTGCCTACCGTGGTGTCGCGGTTCCGAAGGATACCCCCACGGCGGTCGTCGACCGGCTCGAGGAGGCCTTCGCCGAGACCAATCGCCGTATCACCGACAAGCAGGAGCCGCTCGGTTTCGTCATGACCTACATCACCGATGATGAGGTCGACCAGGTGATCCAGGACCTGGAGGAAGCCTACCAACCGATCCTCGAGGACGCTCAAACGCAGCAGTGAAGGGTAGGGCAGGATGTCTGGCTTTGGCCGCCCGCCTGGGTGGCCTTAGCAGGATATTCCTGTCCCTGTCGTCTCACGGCCAAGCGGTGAGGGCCAGACGAGGTCGTTATCATGGAAATGTTCGTTGAGGCCCTACTGTCGATCCTGACGCTCGAGGGGCTTGTTACCATTCTGGTCGGGGTAACGGCAGGGCTATTCATCGGGGCGCTGCCGGGGTTGACCGCCACCATGGCCCTGGCGGTGTTATTGCCTTTCACCTTCACGATGTCCCCGTTGCAGGGGCTGATGGCCCTGGGGGCCGTCTACATGGGCGCTATCTACGGTGGCGCCTTCACCGCCATCCTGATCAATACACCCGGTACTCCATCGTCGATCGCCACCACCTTCGACGGCTTTCCCATGGCTCGTCAGGGACGAGCCTACGAGGCGTTGGCCGCAGCCACGATCGCCTCGGTCGTGGGGGGCATCGTCGGGGTGGCGTTTCTGCTGTTGCTGGCGCCGCCACTGGCCCGCCTGGCGGTGGTGTTCGGACCAGCGGAGATGTTCTGGGTCGCCATGCTGGGCCTGACCCTGGTCGCCAGCCTGGCAGGGGGCTCCCTGCTCAAGGGCTTGATGGGTGGTTGTATCGGCATCTTGCTCAGCACGATCGGGGTTTCGCCGATCGGCGGCGAAACCCGTTTCATCTTCGATTTTCCGCCCTTGCAGGGAGGCATCGTGCTGATCGTGGCCCTGATCGGTCTGTTCGTCGTGCCCGAACTGCTCTCGATGGCGGCTCAGGGACATGGCTCCCTGAAGGAAAGCAACAAGTTGGAGGGTGGTGCCCTCGCATCTATCCGCAAGATGGGACGGCATATCTTTCTCCGGCCGACCAACCTGATCCGCTCCTGCCTCATCGGGCAAATCATCGCCATTATCCCCGGGGCGGGTGGTAACGTGACCAGCCTGGTGGCCTACAACGAAGCCAAGCGCTTCTCCAGCGATCCATCCTCCTTCGGAAAGGGCAATGTCGATGGCGTCATTGCATCCGAGTCGAGCAACAACGTGATGGTCGCCGGTAGCATGGTGCCGCTGTTGACGCTGGGTATTCCTGGTGCGCCACCGGATGCCATCATCCTCGGCGTGCTGCTGATGCACGGCCTGCGACCTGGGCTCGACCTGTTCACCGAGACCGGCGTGCTGACCAACGGTTTCATCCTGTCGATGGGCTTCGCGGCGATCATGCTGTTGCCGGTCGGGTTGTTGGGTGGCCGCCTGATCCATCGCGTGGTCATCAAGACACCCTTCTATTTCCTGCTGCCGACCATTGCGATGGTCACGATACTCGGGACTTATGCACTGCGTAACAGTCTGCTGGATGTCGGCATCATGCTGATCCTGGGGGTGGCGGGCTATTTCCTGAGACTGATCGGCATTCATGCCGCGCCGATCGTGCTGGGGATGATCCTGGGGGGCATCGCCGAACAGGGCTATGTACAGACCATGCTGGCGGCAGTGGTCGACCCGATTCCCTGGCTGCGGCTAGTGGACAACACCCTTTCCAAGGTGCTGGCGGTGTTGGTGCTGATCAGCGCGGCCACGGCGCTGCTGCCTGGTTGGCTGGCGCGTAAGGGGCTCCTGGAAAAGGCGGGTTCGGAAGAGGAAACAAGCTGATGGTCGTGCGACTGAATACCGATATCGTCGCGGGCATCCTGGGTCTGGTGTTTTCTGCGGGCCTGTGGCTGCCGCGCGAGGAAATGGGTCGGCTGAGCATCATCTTCCCGCGCGCGGTCCTGCTGATGACGGTACTGCTGGGCATCGCCTTGATCGTCAAGGGCATTATCAAGCCTGGCGTCCGTGAGGTCGAGATCGAAGGTAGTGTCGGGCGATTGGTCGTGACCATCCTGGGGTTGATCGCGTGGTGGTACGCCATCGGTTGGCTGGGCTTTCTGGTGGCGACCTCGATCGCCTTCTTCGGCTTCACCTGGTTCCTGGCTTCCGTGGAAGGCCACGTATCGCTACGACGGCTGCTGATGTGGATTCCCATCATGGCGGTGTTGATCGGTGTCTTCTATCTGGCCTTTACGGAGGTGCTCAGCGTCAGGTTGCCGACCGGGAAATGGTTCTAGCGCCAGCGCCAGCACATGACGGCAAAACTACAGGAAATATCGAATGAGGATTACTGATATTCGAGAGGCCCGCGTGTCGATCGCCTCCGACATCGCCAACGCCTACATCTCCTTCTCGAAGATGGATGTCTCGGTGCTGGCCATCTATACCGATGCCAAAGTCGATGGCCGCCAGGTGGTGGGTTACGGCTTCAATTCCAATGGCCGCTATGCCCAGAGCGGGCTGCTGCGCGAGCGCTTCCTGCCGCGACTTCGCGACGCCGAGCCTAGCGCGCTGCTCGACGACAGCGGCCACAACCTGGACCCCTTCAAGGTGTGGTCGGTACTGATGGCCAACGAGAAGCCGGGCGGCCACGGCGAGCGGAGCGTGGCGGTAGGCATCATCGACATGGCGATCTGGGACATCGTCGCCAAGGTCGAGAACAAGCCCCTGGCGCGGCTGCTGGCCGAGCGCCACGGCGACGGCCGGCCCGACGAGTGCGTCGCCGTCTATGCGGCGGGCGGCTACTACCATCCAGGCAAGCAGGTCCAGGGCCTGCAGGACGAGATGCGCGACTACCTCGACCTGGGCTACACCTGCACCAAGATGAAGATCGGCGCAGTGCCGCTGGCCGAGGATCTCGCGCGGGTCGAGGCCGCCATCGACATCGTGGGAGACGCGGGGCGCCTGGCGGTGGACGCCAACGGCCGCTTCGACCTGCGCACCGCACTGGCCTTCGGCGATGGCCTGGCGCCCTATGGCGTGCGCTGGTACGAGGAGGCCGGCGACCCCCTGGACTACGCCCTGCAGCAGCAACTGAGCGAACACTATGCGCCGCCCATGGCCACCGGCGAGAATCTCTTCTCCCACCAGGACGTGCGCAACCTGCTGCGCTACGGGGGCATGCGCCCCGACCGCGACATCCTGCAGATGGACCCGGTGCTCGGCTATGGCCTGGTGGAGTACCTGCGCATGCTCGAGGTGTTGCGCGCCCACGGCTGGTCATCGCGGCAGTGCATTCCCCATGGCGGCCACCAGTTCGCCCTCAACATCGCCGCCGGCCTCAAGCTGGGCGGCAACGAGTCCTATCCGCGGGTCTTCGCCCCCTTCGGCGGCTTCGCCGACTCCACGCCCATCGAGGCAGGGCAGGTGGCCCTGCCGCAGGTGCCGGGCATCGGCTTCGAGGACAAGCGCGAATTGATGAAGGTATTCGAGGCGCATCTGGGGCGCTGACGCCTCGTCATGCCACGCGCCTGTGGGAGCACTGCGTGCTGCGCGAATGGCGCCTCCTGTGGGAGCACTGCTTGCAGCGCGATGGCGCCTCCTGTGGGAGCACTCTTGCAGCGCGAATGGCGCCTCCTGTGGGAGCGCTGCTTGCAGCGCGATGGCGCCGCAGGCGCCCTGACGTGCTCTTCCTGGTCGACCGCAACGCCCTGGGCAAGCAGGCGCTGGACGCCTTCGACGAGGCGCCGCTGGAGCACAACCACCGGCTGTCGCAGATCTACAATATCGCCACCCTGGGCGACATGGCCGACAACCCACCGCCGGATGTCCATCTCATCGACATGTCTGCGGGACGTGTCGAAAAAATGGCATTCATTAAACATGTCGTGGCCACATGTCGATAGCATCGACACGTTGGCCGGCAAACAGAGCGGCGAAGTTAAAATAACGCCGAGTCTTATTTTAATTTCGGGCATAAGTTAAAATAAGGCGTGACGCTATTTTACTCAGGCCCGCTTTCGATCGGTGAGGTGAAGCCCCATGGACCGTGGACTCACAGGCCATTACGTAGACAGCATCGCCGACGGCTGGTCGGCGCTGGAGCACTTCATCAACGACCTCCCCGAGGCCACCGGGCAGAAGCGCAACCGGATCTACGCCTACCGAGGCTACATCGACATTCTCAATCAGGACACCCCATGACCCAGAGCGACGACCGGCTGATCGCCGCCATCTACGCCGACGCTCAGACCCGTCTGCGCGAGCCGCGCCACCTGGATGAGGCGTCCGCTTTTGAAGCGGTTGCAGGGAAAAAGGGTTGCTACCAAGTGGTGATCGGCAGGTTTTGGCTAGAGAAGATAGTGGGAGATCTTAGTATATCAATCAAGGAAGTCCGACGGATTTCCTTGGTGGAAGAGTTGGATTACCTGTGCGATGTCTTGGAAAATGCGATGAAATAGCCGCTCCTCCGCGATCATTTGACAAGACAATAAACCAGAAGAAAGAATCAAGAAAGGGGCGTTCGCTTTCTGCCAAGGAAAAAACCGATCTATAGCACTGGCGGGACTGACTTTATCGTTATTTTCAACAAGGAGATGTAATGCTTCAACCGAATCAGTTTAAAGTCAACGAGGCGTGGATCGTATTCAAGTTGAACGATCAGCCAATCCACACGGACCAGGATGGTGACTTCAACTTCTTTGCGCTCATCGATGCCGCAAGCTGTTTCATTCTCAGCTCTTCGCCAGTATCAGCAAAGAGTGACGAGCCAAGCAAGCTAGAGTCTCGGCGCCTGCTGAAGCAGGGGAAAGCGCATAAGAAAAAGGGGCCAAAAAAGCTCTTTGTGCCGAGCGAACAGCCGGCTACGCTTTTGGCCGCTGAAGCAAAGAGGCTGGGCATTAGTGTAGTTTATATTCCCGAGGACCAGCTACTTCCTATCATCGGCGAAGCAAGGGAAGGGTTCAGGGAGCGCTTCGGCTGAGAAGCTATAATCGTGGAGTTGGTGCATGCAGCAGGTGAGGCGGGCATGGGGGATATGCTCCTATCCACTCTGAGGGGTAGAGATTTGCAAGAGGGATCGCAATGAAAGGCCATGAGTACACCTTGCTCGATGTCTTCACCGACCGAGCCTTTTCCGGGAATCCGCTGGCGGTTTTTCCGCAAGCGGAAGGCCTGGATACCGCTACGTTGCAGGCCATCGCCAACGAGCTGAACCTTTCCGAGACGGTGTTTGTCGGACAGGCTAGCGGCCCGAACCGTTACCCCATGCGTATCTTCACGCCCACCATGGAGTTGCCCTTCGCTGGCCACCCGACGGTAGGTACGGCCCATCTGCTGATGGAATTGGGCATGGCCGAGCGTGATAGGCCTCTGACCCTCGAAGCCCGCGTCGGGCCCTTGGTGGTGGCGTTTGATCAGGCGCTGGCGAGTTTTACCACGGCAGAACCGGTCAGCATCCTGGCCAGTACGCTGAACCAGGTTGCTGCTGCAGAGTTGCTGGGCCTTGAATCCGGCCAGGTCGTCGGAGAGCCGGTGCTTGCCTCCTGCGGGTTACCCTATCACTTGATCGAGCTCGATTCGCTGGAAGCCATCGAGAGGGCACGGCCCGCGCCGAGCGCCTGGGCGGAATGGGTGTCACCCAGCGGCCATGAGCAGATCTACCTCTACGTTGCCGGGGATGAATCCGCAGATAGTGAGGTGCTGCGAACCCGGATGTTTTCCACCGAGGGAGGTGTGCGTGAAGATCCGGCTACCGGCAGCGCCGCCGCAGCCCTGGCGGGAAAACTGGCGACGAGCAAGAAGGGCGGCGATCTGTGGCGTTGGCGAATCGAACAAGGCATCGAGATGGGGCGCCCGAGCCGTATCTTTGCCGAGGCCGAACGCGATAAAAACGGTCTGGCGATCCGTATCGCCGGGCAAGCGGTGATCGTCGGTACCGGGACATTGCGAGTGACAGCGTGAGCTGCCAATACACGGGGTGCGCTTGTTGATGCGTTCAGCCAGGCGAGCGATGCGAAGAGGAGCGTGAGAGAGATGCATCACCTTCTGCTGTTGGCAGCGCTGTTCCTGCCGGTGCCCATGGCCCAGGCCGACGAGGCCGGCATGGTCTTCGACATGGGCGATGAGCGCTACGTCTTGACCCCGGCGTGCGCCCAGCGGGTCGACCATGCCGTCGTCGAGGATGACCTCGTGTATCTGCGCTTCGATATGCCCGAAACGCCGGATTGTTTCGGCGCTTTCCATGGCCTGCTCGCTTCTCACCTGGGCGAGCGCCTTGCCGTCACCTTCCGTGGCGAGACACTGCTGGAGGCGGACCTTCACACCCTGCTTGGCCCGACGAACATCGTGCTGAGATCGAGACATCCGCGCGTGGCGGTCCACGCCGTCCGCTATCTCAGCGGCGCACCGACCCGTGAAGCGCCATGAGCGGCTGTTCGCGGCTCTTCCGTCGCCTTGCTGTGGTGCTGATCGGCACCCTGGCGGCGTTGGCGCTGCTGGCATGGCTGGCGCTGTGGTGGCTGTCGCCGGCGCCCGTTTCGGGACGGCTGGTCGAGTACCACAATGATGCGCCGGTGGCCGGTGCCACCATCACCGTGCGCCGTCAGGGCTGGGGCCTGAGCGACCATGACGGCCAGCTGATATGGAACAAGCGCTATTCGACCACCGCGACCACCGACGCCAACGGGCACTTTCGCGTGCCCATGCCCGGCCCGGTATGGCTGTTGGGCAGCGGCTCTGGCCGATTGAAGGCCGAGGCGGCGGGATTTCAGTCTCTTGAGGCCGGCTACGTGCCGCCGGGGGCGGAGCTGGTCCTGCAGACGGTGGCCAATCGCGACGAGCGCCTGCCCGGTGGCACCGCTTATCTCGGCTGGGATGAAGATGGTGAGCCCTTCGGCTGGTCGTTCATCGACGACGCCCCGACGCGTGCCCTGGCGCTTGCCGATCTCACCCCCGTCGCCATGCAGCGCGAGCCCTTCGCGGTCACCCTGGCCGCGGCCGAGGGGGGCGGGCTTCACTTCGTGTCGGCCGAGGAGCAGGGGATCGCCCACGCCTCCTGGGACTATCTGCTGCGCTACCTGGATGCCTCGCCCGAGCCGCCCTCGGCGTCGCGGCTGACGCTGGATGACACCCCCGGCACGCTCTTCCTGCGCACCCCGCAAGATCGCTACGCCAAGCTGGCCTGGGAGCCTGAGACGGTAACTGCCATGACCGGCTCGGTACCGGGGCTGGATGCCATCAGCGAACGGTTGTTCTCGCTGCGCTTCGTCTATCGTCCTGCCCCGGGGCGGGAACTGCCGTATCAGCCACCGCTGTTTCCGGTGGAGCCCGTCCGTGCCGCCTTGCAGGCCCAGCTACCCGAACAGGGCGAGCCTTACGCGGGGCCGCGCACCTACCGGCTGGTGGTGACCGATTCAGAAGGCAGCGAACTGGAGCGGCAGCGCCTCGAGCTCACGCCGGGTGTTCCGCTGGATCTGCCGAGCTGTGCCGATGACCCGCCGCTGGCCTGGCGCTTCGAGTCACTGCGCCTGGATTACGACGAGGATGGCCTGCCGCGCCTGCAACTGACGGTGGATGGCGAGACATTCGTTCACCACTCGAGCCCCAGGCTGGTCGGCCCGCGCGATGCTAGCGTCTTCGCGGTGATGGCCTTCGATAGCGACTACCGGCGCCATGATCTCGAGGTCAGGCTGCGCGAGTTGAGCAACGAGACAGGATCAACCGGTTGCGAATAACGCAGGCATGCAGCCGGCGTTCAGATACCGGAGATCATGAAGTCCAGGGCCGCCAGGATCGGTTCACGAAACTGGCCAAGATCATGAACTTCCTTCCCAAGCCGGTGACGTTCGATGCCAGCAAGCTCCTGGGTCATGGCGATATAGACGTTGTCATCGATGGCCAGGCTCGGATTGAGGTGTGAGATCTGGATACTTTCGGCCTGGCCGGCAGGGCAGAGCGGCACCACCACGGTGGTGGGGAGCTCGCTGAGCAGATCGCTCTGGATATCCAGCAGGTAGGGATAGCGCTTACGCGACGCAGGATTGCAGTTCGCGTACACGCAGAACTGAGCCATCAGAACTGCCTTTCGCTATCGCCGAAGGTGCCATTCTCATCCACGAAGCGGTTATAGGCCTGGATAGCATCAGTGTTCTCCTGCCGCCACTGCTCGCGCAGCGCAGCCCGCACCTTTTCCGCCAGGGCACTCTCGAACGCGGCGGACAGGTTGATGCCCAGGCGCCTCGCTTGCTCGAGAAGTTCACTATTGATGCTGACGTTCGTCGGCTTCTTCGGCGCTTGTACGTTGTAGGGCTGATACATGGGCTGGGCCTTGCATAGGCTATACGCATAGCCTATGCGCACCGCTTTTGTCCGTCAATGAATGCGCTGGGCAATTCAGACGCCAGGATGCACAACATCTTCCATCTGCTACCCGATGGAAATCGACCACGAGGCGGAGATCTTCACCGGCTGGCGGGCCAGCCCCGGCGGAGCGACTCCCTCGCGCGATGCACGGCTGGCCCTCAGCGGGCTTTGGTGGCAGGCTAGAGGTAATCATTACGCAGCGGCTTGCGACGCCATGGCGGCGGGCCAACGGGATGCACAGAGACAAAACGATGATACGGCGACTACAAGAATTACAGCAGCTGCCGGGCCACACCTCGACCAATCTGATCGGCACGGTGGAGGAGAGAGGAATATGGCCGCTATCGACCAAAGGCGACATGTGAGCGAGTTTTGGATATATAGCCTAATTTTAATTAATTTCCTGAAGGATCAGAGGCTTGCGAGGATCTTGGCAGGCAGCATTTGCTGGATAAACGTGCCGGCACGTTTATCCAATCATAGAACGCGCCGTCTAATACCTGTTAATTCAAATATGGAGAAAGGTGAGAGTATGAAAATCAAATACGGAATTGATTACCAATATTTGCCGAAAGGTAGCTCGCGCCCTCAGGACGACGGCGAAGTAGTCGGAATTGAGGCTACAAGTGATTCGGGCCAGACTATTTTGCCCAACGTCGGTGATTACGTGCACATAGATAACTCTATGGATGGAGGGGAAAGAACGATGTTTACTGGCAAAGTACGGTCAAGGCTTTTCAACTATATCCGAATGAGCAACGGAGAAGTTTTCTGTGGCGTCAATATTGTCGTTGAGGAAACGGACGACGACTGGGGTAAGTTGATCAAAGAGTAGAATTAACAAGTCGCTGTAGTACGCGGCCAATGGCCGCCGGACGCCCTTTTCATTACGGCTTCGCCTCCATTGCAAGGCCGCCGCTAAGCTCAGCGTTAGTTTTGCCAGAACTTAGCTCAGAGGAAAATGAAAGAGAATGATATTGATATTGAGTGATAAATTTGACAAACATGCTGATGTTGTATGCAGTAAGCTGGGTTCGAGTAATAAAAAATACTTTAGATTTGATTTGGACACAGACTCACTGAAGTCTTCACACATTACGTTTTTTCAGGGAAGATGGAATATTAATCAGAATGACCTTTCTATAATTTCAGACCAGATAGATAAGGTTTGGGTAAGGAGACCTTTCGTTGAAGTCTCTTTAGAGGAGGCTAACATAAATGAGCCAGGATTTAAAATATGGCGTGGAGAATGGAATAAAACACTACTTGGATTGTACAATACATTAAAAACTGCGAAATGGCTGAATCCATTAGCAAAGTCATATCAAGCCGAAAATAAATACTTACAGATGGATATAGCAAGAAATGTCGGATTTATATTGCCACCGCTAATTGTGAGCAATGAAAAAAAAGAGCTTTGCAGATTTATCGACACGTATGGTGATGTGGTGATGAAGCTCATGAATCAGGAGTTTTATCAGGATGCAGATGGAAGCTTTAAGGGCTTGTATGTAAATAAAATTTCGGAGTCTGAAATTTGTGATTTTGGTAATATTGATGAAAACCCAATTGTTCTTCAGGCATATGTAGAAAAAGATTACGAGGTTAGGTACACTGTAGTCGGCACAGATCATCATGTATGCCAAATTCAATCGCAAAAATCAAAATTAGCAAGAGTTGACTGGAGGAGGTATGACATTCCAAATACACCACACTATTCAATCGAGCCTCCTACCGAAATTCGAGAGAAAGTTAATCAGTTTATGAAGTCTTTAGACCTTGAATTTGGTGCTTTAGACTTTATTGTGACGCCATCTGGTGAGTGGTTTTTTTTAGAAATTAACACAATGGGGCAATGGTTATGGATTGAAGACTTAACTGGGATAGGTATATCAGATTCAATTGTGACTATGTTATCAACGGAGAAGAGTGAAAAATGAAAGTATTCGCTACTAAGTTTCTAGAAGCTCCAAGTAACGATGAGATTGTTCAAGATGAATGGAATTGGACTCCTTCAAATCCTGATGCTCAAAAGATTTATGGATCAGGCGCATCAACAAGTACAGCACAGTCAACTTATGCAGCTGAGAAAGATGACCGCTCTGATTCTGACCGTCCGAATGAGGGGATGTTTGTAGCTGCATAAAAGCTAACAAAAGCATCAACTCGGACTCCGCAAGCTGGTGCGCATCTTGTGTGCAAAAACGCGCGTCAGCTTGCTCCACCGGTTATGCTGACGTTAGCTGCCTTAAGGGAGGCTACGAGTGAAGCACCCAATATCAATAATGGCACTCATGATGTTATTAGGAATTATTGTTTTCGCTGTTATGTTCCGCTATGAGTACATGGGAACAAGGCTTGGTTTTGAGGTCAGAGCTGATCGTTGGTCTGGCTGCATACAAACTTGGAATAACAACGAAAACACATATAAACCACTGGAGCAATCATGTCAGTAAATAAAAATCTGCAAGTATCAAATCTTGAAAATATTCCGTTCATGGGCTCAGGAAAAATTTTGGTTAAAAAAGAAGTTGAGGTTGGCTCAAAAGTTATTGTCAAAGACCTTTCTGGTATAGAGCACACTGTAAGTATTTTGAAATTTGACTCAACTGTATACACTGGTGTTACAGACACAGGTATGAAAATGGCATTCGGTAAAGAAAATGTGTTTCTCATACTGTAGTGGTCGTCAGCTAACAAACGGCTGCACCGGACAAATTTCTGCTGTCACCTTTTGTGCAAAAACACGCACAAAAGCCGCCATCAAAAATTTGCTCGGTGAGCCGGGCGTTCGGTCCAACCAACGAAAGGAGGTCAACACAGAGATTCTTGCCTACAGTTTTGGACTTAGAACGAAGTTATTTATAACACAAAGGAGAAAATGCCCCATGTTTATCGTTATCATATCATTTCCACCGATTAAGGAAGGTAGAGATGCCGATTTTCAACAATGGTTTGCCTCTTCAGGTAAAGCATTCAGCAAATTTACCGGTTTCATAAGTAGAAGACTTCTGAAGCCTGTAGATGGAGGGAATTATGCGGCCATAGTTGAATTCAAAGATCAAGCCGCATTCCAAGCAATGCATGGGAGTGCTATCCATGACGAGGCAGGCGACAAAGTAAGACCGCTCTTTGATGGTAATCCCACGCCGACCTTCTACCAAGTTGTTGGTGGATGATCTCGGACGCGGGACGGCTGGCTCTTGTGTAATTTGAAAGAGGAGCGTCTGTACAAGAAGGTTATTGAGGAGAGTCCCAAAGCTTCCGAACAACCGCGTGCAGGTGACGCGGCACCCGCGTGCCTGACGCGTGGCGTTATATCAGGCTCGCCGGATCGTCCGCTGCTGGCCGCAAGCCGTCATATTGAAATTCATGGCTCGCCTCGAGTTTCTCGTTCAGGAGGCTGAGCGCCGGTTGGTAGTCGTCGGTCGCAGGACGGTGCCGTCCCACTGTACGTCGCGGCGTTTTTCCGCCATATTCGCCGCAATGATGCGTCGGAATCTGTCATGTGCGATGCCTATACCCTCGGTTGCCCACACTGCCTGGCGATCAATCGCGTCAGCCAGGCGCGGCTGAACGAGGTGCCACAAGCCGCTATTCAGCGGCGAGCCGCTGGCGCTGACAGCGGCCAACTTCCCGGCCCTGGTGGAGCGCAGCAGCCTGCCGGTGGTGGTGGAGTTCTGGGCGAGCTGGTGCGGCCCCTGCAAGGCGATGGCGCCGATCTTCGCCGAGGCGGCCCGTGAACTGGAGCCGCGCCTGCGTTTTGCCAAGCTGGATACCGAGGCCGAGCGGGCGCTGGCAGGCCGCTTCGTGATTCGCAGCATCCCCACCCTGGTGGGTGGTGTTCCGCGGCGGTCACGAGGTCGCTCGCCAGGCGGGCCTGATCCCAGCTAAAGCAGTGGCTGCTTCCGCATCGTGTGGTATAGGTTCGCCCCGTGGGTCGAGTCGACCCGTCGGGTCACTCCTTCGGGTCGGTTTGCGTCTGGGAGGTCGAGATGCCGGAGCTCTACTTGATGCGTCATGCCAAGGCCAAACGGGCCCGTGGCGACATGACCGATCACCAGCGGCCGTTACGCAAGCGGGGCAGGCGGCAAGCGGCCGCCATGGCTCAGGCGCTACAGCGGTGGCAGGCGCCGGAGGGCGAGATCCATGTCAGCGATGCGGCGCGCACGCGGGAGACCCTTGACGAGATCGCCGGGCAGCTTCCCGAACTCTCCCTGGTCGAACGGGCGCGTTTCAATAAGGCCCTCTACACCTTCGATGGCCAGGCGCTGCTGGCGTGGTTGAAGGCCCTGCCAGACGAGGCCGACAGGGTGCTGGTGATCGGCCATAATCCGGCCCTGCTCGAGCTGGCCCACTGGCTCTGCGGGGAGGCCCCACAAGCGCTGCCCACCGGCAGTCTGCTGCATGTCACCCTGCCGGATACGCCCTGGCCGGCATTGGAGCAGCACTGTGCCGAGCTGGCGGCGAGCCTGACCCCGGAGGAGGCCAGCCATGCACTCTTCAAACGCAACACACCTGCACCACCTGACCTGAACAAGGCCGGCCTGGCCAGGCGCATTCGCGGCCTGCTGGAGCACCAGTATCTGATGGTCAGGGCCCTGGAGCCCGGGGTGACGGCCGGCGTCGATCCCGAGTTCTTGCACCAGTACCGCGTCAATCTTCGCCGCAGCCGGGCGATCGGTGAATCCGTGCTGGCCACCACCAAGGTGTCTGGCCTCAAGAAGAGGCTGAAACGGCTCAAGCGACGCGCCCAGGCCACCAGCGAGCTGCGCGACCTGGACGTGTTCCTGGAGAGTCTGGCCGAGACCCCGCCGCCGCTTTCACCGCGCTCCCACCAGGCCCTGCAGCGCTGGCTGCAGGCCTGCCACCGCGGGCAGCATGAGGCGCTGTGCCAGCAGTTAAGCGCCTCCGACTATGCCGAGGAGATGCAGGCCTGGCAGGGCTTCATCGCCTCCGGGGACTTTCGTAAGGCCCTGCGCAAGCTCTCGTCGAAGCGCATCGAGGCGGTACTGGCCGAGCGCATCGCCCGCCATGATGGCGACTTGGCGGCACTCTCCTGCGACTCCGCTGACGCCGCCTTCCACGAGCTGCGCAAGAGCATGAAGCGCATCCGCTATCTGGCCGAGCTGGACCCGAAACGCCACCGCGCCTTCCTGTCGGGATTGAAGCGCCGCCAGAGCCTGCTCGGCGACGTTCAGGACCTGTGTACCCGACAGGCCTGGATCGATGCCTTCAGCGCAAGTTCTCGCAACGCCCCCAGGCGGAAGCAGGAGTGCGCTGCCTGGCGCAGCGCCCTCGAGGAACAGAAGCAGGCGCTGCGAGACGAGGTGATGGCGCTGGCGCCGCTGGGGGCCTGACCTTGCAGCTTTTGGCGCCGGGTTGAACTGCGTCCCCCGGCCCCACCTTGTCGGGTGTCACCATTTTCCCACCCTGGAGTTGAGATGACTTCCACCGTACTGATCACCGGCGCCAAGCGCGGCGTTGGCCTGGCCCTGGCTCGCCACTACCAAGCCGCCTCCAGGCGGTCCTCAACGTCTTCGGCAAGTCGCTGGCGGTGGATCTCGAGCCCCGCGGCATCGCCGTGGCCCAAATCCACCCCGGCTACGTGAAGACCCGCATGGTCAACTTCGGTGGCCTGATCAGCGCTGAGCAGGCCGCCGACGGCAAGGCGTTCCGGCGTTCGCGGTAAGGCGATGATGGTGGGGGCGCGAACGGCTCGAGTCTTCAAACGCTGACCAACCTCGCCCGACTCGTTCCGTTGCCCAGCGGCTCCACCTGGATCTGCACCGGAATGCGCTCGTGCATCTCTTGCACGTGGGAGATCACGCCTACGCGGCGGCCCAGCGCCTGCAGGCCGTCCAGGGCCTCCATGGCGAGCGCCAGGGATTGCGGGTCGAGGCTGCCGAAGCCTTCGTCGATGAATAGCGACTCGATGGTGAGTTCTCCCGAGGCCATGGAGGCGAGCCCCAAGGCCAGGGCGAGGGAGACCAGGAAGGTTTCTCCGCCGGAAAGGGAGTGCACCGAGCGGCGCTCGTCGCCCATATCGAAGTCCTCCACCAGCAGGCCCAGGGGGCTGCCGCCGCGCACCAGCCGGTAGCGTCGACTGAGGCCGGCCAGGTGGGCGTTGGCGTGCTCCAGCAGCTGCTCCAGGTTGTAGGCCTGGGCGATGCGCCGGAACGCCTTGCCGTCGGCGGAGCCGATCAACTCGCTGATCTGGCCCCAGCGGCGGAACTCGGCCTGGGCGGCCTCCAGCTCGGCCTGGCCGGCCTGGCGGCGTTCGCGCTTGCGGTTGTCGTCGCTCAGCGCGAAGGCCGCGCTGTCGCGGGCTCGCTGGGCCTCCTCCAGGCGGGGCGCCAGCTCGGCCCGGGCCTCCTCCAGGGCCTCCCGGCGGCGGCGTAGTTCCTCGGCCACGGCGTCGCTGATCAGCGCCTCGTCGTGGATGCTCTCGATCAAGCTCTGGTCGCGGCGGTGGCGCAGCAGGGCGTCGCGCCGTTCGGCCAGGGTGGCGGCGGCGCGCTGGTGGGTCTGGTCGGTCGCCGCGATGCGCCGCTCCTCGTCGCGGGCGTCCTCCTCGGTCTGTGCGAGCAGTCGCGAGAGGGTGGCATCGGTGAGCGCGGGGTGCGCTGCTCGCCAGTCGGCAAGCTCGCGGGTGAGGGTTCCCAGCTCCTGGCGCAGTCGTTCGAGACGGTCGGCCTCGTGCTCGGCCCGCTGGGCGAGGCGCTGCTGCTCCTGTTGGGCGGCGTGCCAGCGTGCCTGGGTATTGTCGCGTGCCTGGCGGGCCTGATCCTGATGGGCGTCGAGCTGTTGCTGCCAGGCGTCCGGCGAGGCGTACTCGCCGAGCCGGGCGGCGAGGGCGCGGGCGAGCTCGTCGCGTTGTTTCCGTAGCGGCGGCAGCTGCTCGTCCAGTTCGGCCAGCTGCTTGTCGACACCTGCCTTCTCGGCCTCCAGGCGCGCCAACGCCACCCGGCCCTCCTGCAGGGCTTGCGCCAGCGGGGCCAACTCGGCCTCGGCTCGGGCCAGCTCGTCCAGCTGCTGACGCGCCTTTCGGCGGAGGGTCTCGCTCGCCTTGCGCTGGGCCTGCAGCCAGGCGTCGCGCTCACTCGCCTCGATGACGGCGAGTTCCTGCTGCAGGGGGTGCGTCTCCAGGGCCTGGCGGGCGGCGTCCCGTTGCCGCTCGGCCCCTTCGCGATCCTGACGGTGCCGGCGGAGCGCGGCCTCCACGGCGTGGTACTCGCCCAGCAGCTCGTCGCGCTGCCGCTGGGCCGCATCGCGCGCCTCGCGGGCCTCGCCGAGCTGGCGTGTCTCCTCCGTTTCCTGGGCTTTGATCTGGGCGGCCTCCGGCGTTGCCGGCGGGTGCTGGCGCCAGGGGTGATCGAGGCCGCCGCACACGGGGCACGGCTCGCCTTCCTGCAGGGCCTCGCGCAGCTGGACCACGCTCTCGCTGCGCACGGCGCGGCTGCGATCGATCAGCGCGCCGACGCTGTCGAGGTGCGCTTGGGTTTGGTCCAAGGCCTGGCGAGCGCTCTGGCCCTCGGTCAGGAGCTTGTTCCTTCGGGTCTCGTCGTCGCCGAGCCGGCGGACTAGCTGGGCCAGGGTCTGCTCCGCGCGGCCGAACTCCTGCCAGCGGCTGGCCAGCTCGCCCAGGGCCAGGTGGCGCTGGGCGGCCTGGTCGTGGTTCCGCTGGGCGGCCTGGCGGGCGTCATCCAGGTGAGAGTGAGTGCCCACTAACCGCGTCAGGGTCGCCTGCCAGTCGTCGCGTTGCTGCTGTCGGGCCTGCTGGTTTGCCTCGGCCTTGCGGTGCTCGCGCGCAAGCGTATCGGCCTGGGTCTGCTGTCGGGTGCGGGTCGCCTCCAGGTCGGCGAGCTGCTTCTGGTGGGTGGCGAGGCGCTGGGCCTCGTCGCGGGCCTCGCGCAGGGCGGGTTCGGCCTCTCGCCGCGCCTCGCCGGCCTCTGTCAGGGCGCGTTCGGTGGTCTCGCTGGCCTGGCGGGCCTGTTCCTGCGTGCGCTCGGCGTCGCTCAGCCCTCGCTTCGTCTCTGCGTGGCTCGCCTCCAGGGCGGCGATCTCCTCAGGCAGGGCGGCCTGGCGGGTGAGGGCGTGGCGCTGCGGGGCGATCAGCCGGCGCCACTCGCGGTCGGCGCGCAGGTCGGCGAGCGCTTGCCACGCCGCCTCGGCCGTCTGCTGCTGGGCCAGGCCCTGATGATAGGCCTCGTGCAGCCGGGCATCGTCGTCGTGCCAGCGGCTCTGCGCCTTGAGCGATTCCGCCTGGCTCTGCAGGTCAGTGAGTGCTTGCTGGGTGGCTTTGGCGGCGTGCTCCAGCTCGGCGCGGGCCTCGTGCTCGGCAGGCCGGTCGTCGGCGAGCTTGGCTTCCAGGGCCTCCACGGCCTTGCGGGCTTCGCTGGCGCGGTGGTAGGCGGCTATGGAGATCGCCGAGTATTCGGCGGTGCCGGTGAGGCGCTCGAGCAGGTCGCTGCGTTCGTTGTCGTCGGCCTGGAGGAAGGCGGCGAACTCGCTCTGGGCGAGCAGCACGGCGCGGGTGAACTGGTCGAAGGTGAGCCCCAGGCGCTCCGGCAGCAGGCGGTCGAATTCGCGCTTCTGGGTGGTGAGCAGGCGGTTGTCGTCGAGGTCGCGCAGCGACTGTTCGGCCTTCTGCAGCTTGCCCCCGACCCTCTCCCTGGCGCGTCGCACCGCCCAGCGGGCGCGGTAGCGGCGCCCGTCGCGGCCCAGGAAGTCGACCTCGGCGTAGCCGGCGGCGGTGCCGCGGCGCAGCAGGGTGCGCGGGTCGCTGGTGGTCAGGGTGGAGTCCGGGGTGTCGTCGATCTGGCTGTCGCGGGCCGGCGCCTGGCGCAGCCGTGGCGTGCCGCCATAGAGCGCCAGGCACAGGGCGTCGAGCAGGGTGCTCTTGCCGGCCCCGGTGGGGCCGGTGATGGCGAAGAGGCCGGCATCGCGCAGCGGGGCGGCGGTGAAGTCGAGCTCCAGGGGGCCGGGCAGCGAGGCCAGGTTCTCCAGGCGCAGGGCGAGGATCCTCATGGGCGCTCCTCCTTGTCAGCTGCCGCGTCGGCATCGTCGGCGTCGAGCACGTCCTGGCAGAGCCGGTCGAAGTCGGCGAGCACGTCCGCCTCCGGCGGCTGGCCCCAGCGTGCCGCCCAGGTACGCTCGAAGAGCTTGCGCGGGCCGAGGCTCTCCAGGTCGACCCGTGCCGACGCCGCCTCACCCTCGACCTTGGGCAGGCGGCGCTCGAGGCGCAGCAGGCGCAGCGCCTTGCCCTCGAGGGCCGCCTCCACCCGGGCACGCAGGTCGGGAATCGGGGCGTCGAGCTTGACGCGCACCTCCAGCCAGGGCCACTGCTCTCTTGGCAGTTCCCTGTCGTCCTCCAGGGCCTCGATCTCGGCCAGCACCTGGTCGAGCGGCCCGGGGCCGATGCGGAGCATGGCCACCGGTCGCGGCACGGGGATCGTCTCGGCCGTGGCCAGCGCCTCGCCGTCGAGGGTGACCTCCACCACCTGATGGGGGTAGGCCACCTCGCTGAAGTCCAGCGGCAGGGGGCTGCCGCTGTAGCGGATGCGCGCCTCGCCGACCTGCTGGGCGCGGTGCAGGTGGCCGAGCGCCACGTAGGCGATTTCCGGCGGGAAGAGGGCGGCGGAGATCGACTCCTCGCCGCCGATCACGATGGGCCGCTCGCTGGCCTCGGAAACGGCCGCGCCGTGCAGGTGGGCGTGGCTCATCGCCACCAGCGCCTGGCCGGGCTGGCGCCTGCCGCGGGCGGCCTCGATCAGTTGGGTGTGAACGCGGCTGATGCCAGTGACATAGTCGTTGGGTGCCTGCTCGTCGGTCGCCTCGCCTGCCAGCGACGCGCCGGTGACCTCGGCGGGGCGCAGGAAGGGCAGCGCCAGGCACCAGGCCCGGGTCTCGCCCTCCTCGTCGGTGAGCGGGACCAGCAGGTGCTCGGCATCCAGGGTGCCGTCGTCCAGCCAGCGGACCCGGCCCAGGGCGTGGGTGCGCAGCCGGCGCATCAGCGGGGCGGGCAGCTCGATGCGGTTGCCGCTGTCGTGGTTGCCGGCGATCAGCACGATATCGAGCTTGGGCAGCCGCTCGTGGGCACTGACGATGAAGTCGTAGAGCAGCGCCTGGGCGGCCAGCGAGGGGTTGACCACGTCGAAGATGTCGCCGGCCACCAGCAGGGCGTCGGCACGGCGCGCCATCAGGGTGTCGAGCAGCCAGGCGAGGAAGGCGCGGTGCTCGACGTGGCGCTCCTGGCCATGGAAGCTCTGGCCCAGGTGCCAGTCGGCGGTGTGGATCAGTCTCAGCATCGGCTCCCCGGTGGTCCGTCACGCGGCAAAAGCCGTAGTCTAACCCGAGCGACGCCGATGAATCAGGGAGCCCCGATGTCCATTTTCCCCTTGCACGACTGGAACCTCGCCCCGAGCGAGGCCATCGCGCTGCAGAAGCGCCTGGCCGGTCGCGTGGAACGTGCCGACCGCCTGGACCCGGTGCGCCATCTCGCCGGCGTGGATATCGGCTTCGAGCAGAATGGTGCGATCACCCGGGCGGCGGTGGTGGTGCTGGCCTGGCCGCCGGATGTGTCGGGTGCGTTCGATCCGGCAACCTTGGAGATAGTAGCGCAGGTCGTACATCGCGAGCCGACGCGCATGCCCTATGTGCCGGGGCTGCTGTCGTTTCGCGAGGTGCCGGCGGCGCTGGCGGCCTTCGAACGGCTGGAGGTGACACCGCAGTTGGTGATGGTAGACGGCCAGGGCATCGCCCATCCGCGGCGCATCGGCGTGGCCAGCCACCTGGGGCTGTGGCTCGACCTGCCCACCATCGGCGTGGCCAAGTCGCGGCTGTGTGGCCGCCATGGCGAGCCGGGGCCAGCGAGGGGCGACTGGACGCCGCTGGTGGACGGCCCGGATGACGAGGTGATCGGCACGGTGCTGCGTTCGCGGGTCAAGGTAAAGCCGATCTTCGTTTCGCCAGGGCATCGGGTGTCGCTGCCCACGGCGCTGGAGTGGGTCACCCGTTGCCTGGGGCGCACCAAGCTACCGGAGCCGACCCGGCTGGCGGATCGCCTGGCCTCGCGGCGTGATCAGAAGCGGGGAAAATGACAAAGATGAGCCCGGTCAGCCGCCGACAGGTCTGCGGCTTGCCAACCGCGGTCGGGCGGCGGACCATGGCGGCCCCTTCCCTGCCTGGATGCCCGCCATGAACGCCTCTCGCCCCGATCCCCTCGCGGCCACCCGTGCCTGGGTGGAGACCTTCGTGGTCGCCCGCGACGTCTGTCCCTTCGCCGGCCGCGAGGTGGCCCGCGACAGCGTCCGCTACCTGGCGGTGCCGGCCCACGACCGCGAGGCGGCACTGCTGACGCTGTTTGATGCGTGTCGCCACCTGGACGAGACGCCCGAGGTGGAGACCACCCTGCTGGTGCTCACCGAGGGACTCGAGGCCTTCGACGACTACCTGGACCTGCTGGACGTCGCCGAGGCGCTACTGGCCGAGCAGGGCTACGAGGGTACCTACCAGCTGGCGAGCTTTCACCCGGACTACGTCTTCGCGGACGCCGAGCCGGAGGACCCCGCCAACTTCACCAACCGTTCACCCTTCCCGATGTGGCACCTGCTGCGCGAGGCGGGGCTGGAACGGGCCCTGGCTCATCACGCGGACCCGGCGGGCATTCCCGAGCGCAATATCGCGGTGATGCGCGAGCTGGGCCACGAGGTGCTCTCCGAGGCGCTGGCCAGGCTGCGCGGCTAGGTTGCAGGGCCGAGAGCCTAGACGATATCCAGCCGGGTCTTGCGCCTCGGTGCCGGGAAGGTGGCGTCGAGGCGGGCCAGGCTCTCGGCATCCAGCTTGACCGTCAGCGCGGCGGCGTTCTGTTCCACGTGCGCCAGGTGGGTGGCCTTGGGAATGGCGATCACGTCGCGTCCGACATCGCCTGCCTTGTCGTTGCTGGGGCGAATTGCCCAGGCCAGCAGCAGCTGGGCCGGGGTGATGCCGTGCGCCGCGGCAATGTCCGTCACCTCCGGATGAGTGAGCAGGTCGCGGCGTAGACTGCCGGCCTGGGCCAGCGGGCAGTAGGCCATGGTGGGGATGCCCTGCGCGCGCTGCCAGGGCAACAGCGAGTGCTCGATGCCCCGCGAGCCCAGGTGGTAGAGCACCTGGTTCACCGCGCAGGCCGCGCCGCCGGGCAGGGCGGTCAGCGCCGCCATCTCGTCCACGTCGAAGTTGGAGACCCCGAAGCGGCGGATCTTGCCCGCCTCGCGCAGCCGCTCGAAGGCTTCCAGGGTCTCCGCAAGCGGCACGCTGCCCGGCCAGTGCAGCAGATAGAGGTCGAGGTGGTCGGTACCGAGACGCCTGAGGCTCGCCTCGCAGGCAGCGATGGCGCTGTCGCGCCCGGCGTTCCAGGGGTAGACCTTGGAGACCAGGAAGGCCTCATCGCGACGATCCGCGAGCGCCTCGCCCACCACCTCCTCGGCGCCGCCATCGCCATACATCTCGGCGGTGTCGATCAGGGTGAGGCCGTGGGCTAGGCCATGCTGCAGGGCGCGTACCTCGTCGCGGCGAGGGGCCAGCCCCTCGCCCAAGTACCAGGTGCCCTGGCCGATGGCCGGCAGTTCGCGGGCCGCTTCACGGTCTGTGGCGGCGAGTCGCACGCTGGGCGGTGTCGGCATGGGGATCTCCCGTCTGAATAATTTTGGAAATATTTTTCAATTATTCTGGTCGTTGAGCTTCGCCGGTGCAATCGACCTCGGCAACCGCTGCAATTCGGCTCTGGTCGGCTCGAGTGTTCAGCTCCGCGGGGCTGTCGCGACCAAGACGTCAAAATAATCGATATTGTCGAATGATAAATGCGATACAAGTCTCTTTTGTTCGAAATGGTTGATCTATTAGCATGCTTGTCACCAGTCGAGAGCCTCTCTCTGAATCGAAGCAAAGGAAACACATCATGAAACTCAAGCCGATCCTTTCAGCCCTGATGATCGCCGCGATCCCGGTGGCCGCACAGGCCGGGCAGGCATCCGTGCTCACCCTGCAGTTGAACGAACCACTGTCCACTTCCCGCCAGGCAACACGCCAGGGTAACGAAGCGCATGTCCCGATGATGGATATTTCCGGGGCTATCGGGAATGACGGAAACAGCACTGCCATGGCGAAAGCCCGCGCTACCCTGAACGCGAAAGACCATCACACACAAGCCATCGAATTGGCTGGCGGCCCGCTGACCCCGGCCCGAAAAGCGACCAAATAAGAGCGACATCCTAGCCTGGCCAGAATTGCTGCAAGGAGTTGATCGACGTATTCGTTCAGTTGGTATCAGCAATTCTCCAGGTCTCATGCCAGGCTAGTGCTACGGTGCCTTTGCTGGGCGCTCGTAGAGAAGACTGGCATCAGGATTAGCCTCACGGACTCACCGGAGACGCCCCATGGCATCGCTGACCGAGGCAATTGCCCGTTTGTTTGGAAGACCGAAAGCCCGCAGCACCACCCAGGAGGTACAACCCATGACCAAGGTACTGGTTCTCTATTACTCCATGTACGGCCATATCGAGACGATGGCGAACAATATTGCCGACGGTGCACGCCAGGTGGACGGCGTCGAGGTGACGGTGAAGCGCGTACCGGAAACCATGGACCCGGAAGCGCTGAAGGCCGCCGGTGGCAAGTCCGACCATCAGGCCCCGGAGGCCTCTCCCAAGGAGCTGGCCGACTACGATGCGATCATCTTCGGCACGCCAACGCGTTTCGGTAACATGGCCGGCCAGATGCGCACCTTCCTCGACCAGACCGGGGGTCTATGGGCCAATGGAGGCCTGGTGGGCAAGGTGGCCAGTGTCTTCACCTCCACCGGTACCGGAGGGGGCGAGGAAATGACCATTACCTCGACCTGGACCACCCTGGCGCACCACGGGATGATCATCGTGCCGATCGGCTATGCCACCCCGGAGCTGTTCGATATTTCCCAGGTCGGCGGCGGCACCCCCTATGGGGCATCCACCATCGCCGGAGGTGATGGCTCTCGCCAGCCCGATGATCGTGAGCTGACCATTGCCCGCTTCCAGGGCGAGACCGTGGCCAAGGTGGCAGCGCGACTCAAGGCCAACGATTGACGCTCAGTATCATCTCCCGATAAGCCCCTAAAACAACGAGTCGGCAAGGTCCTGGTCAAGGTGGGGCCTTGCCGATTTTTATGAACACTGACCCATCCACCTATGAGCGAGTTGTCTCGTAGTGACAGGACGTATCCCGCTCTCAGGAAAGGAGGAACATACTCGTTCGCCAACTACTTCGACCCCGACCATATGGGGTTCAGGAGGCTTCGTGTCATCAATGAAGACCGCGTCCAGGGTGGTGCGGGCTTTGGTACCCACCCGCATCGGAATATGGAGATCATCTCCTATGTCCTGTCGGGCACCATGGCCCACAAGGACAGCATGGGGAACGGGGCGGTCATGCGCCCTGGCGATGTACAGCGCATGTCGGCCGGCACAGGTGTGCTGCACAGCGAATTCAATCACTCCTCCAGCGAGGAACTCCACTTCCTGCAGATCTGGATCGAGCCGCAGCAACACGGCATCGCCCCCAGTTACCAACAGAAGGCCTTTCCTGCGCAGGAACGACAGGGACAGTGGCGCCTGGTCGTCTCCCAGGAGGGGCGTGACGGCGCTGTCAGCGTGAACCAGGACGTCAACCTCTATGCAGGGCTGTTCGATGCCGGTGAACAGGCGAAGACGCCGACCCTCCGCCATGCCTGGCTGCAGATGGCACGGGGAGAGGCGAAGGTCAACGGCCATCGGATGGGCGATTCGCCCCCGGTATGTGGGCAGCGATTCCCTTGCACCAGGAGGGGGGCATCCCCATGGTGTATGGTGAAAAGGCAACGCTTTACCCCTGATAACGAGAAGGAGTCGACATGAGCATCAAGAAATCCGGCAGCGCCGTCTGGCAGGGCGGCCTCAAGGACGGCAAGGGGACGGTGTCCACCCAGAGCGGCGTGATCCAGGACATTCCCTACAGCTTCGCCAAGCGCTTCGAGGGCGAGGCGGGCTCCAACCCCGAGGAGCTCATCGGTGCCGCCCATGCCAGCTGCTACTCCATGGCCCTGTCACTGATCCTGGGCGAGGCCGGCCTGACCGCCGAGCGCATCGCCACCGAGGCCAAGGTGGCCCTGGAGGAGGTCGAGGGCGGTTTCGCCATCACCGCCATCCACCTCGACACCGTGGCGAAGATCCCCGGTGCCGACGAGGCGGCCTTCCAGGACGCGGCCGACAAGGCCAAGGAGGGGTGCCCCGTCTCCAAGCTGTTCAACGCCGAGATCAGCCTGTCGGCGAAGCTGGAAGGCTGAAACCGGCCCCGGCCTGATCGGCCGGGCAAGTATCATCGCGCCGGGGCCACCATAGGGTGGCCCCGGCTCTTCGTGTCGAGCGATGCGCTTTCCAGGGCGCTGCTCATGCCCCCGGCCGAGCTATGGCGGTGCGATGCCGCGCTGGGCGGCCTCCACCAGGGCGCGGATCAGCCGCTGCTGGGGACGGTTGAAGACCAGCCACTCCGGGTGCCACTGCACGCCGATCAGGAAATCGTGCTCGCGAGACTCAATGCCCTGCACCAGGCCATCGCGATCCCGGGCGACGATCTCGATGCCCTTTCCCGTCCGGTGCACGGCCTGGTGGTGCAGGCTGTTGATGCGACACCAGGTGACCTCGAGGATCCGGTAGAGCTGGCTGTCGGCGACGATGTCCACGGTCTTGCGCGGCAGCACCGTGCGCCGGCGTTTGAGCCCCTCATGGGTGGTGTAGATGTCCGGGTCCAGGGTACCGCCCTGGTAGACGTTGATCAGTTGGGCGCCGCGGCAGATGCCCAGCACCGGCTTGCCTAGCGGAATGAAGCGTTCCAGCAGCTTGAGCTCGAGTTCGTCGCGCTGTGGGTCGACGCGGACGTCCAGGCGCATCTCGTCGCCGTAGAGGTGGGCCTGGATGTCGTCGCCGCCACCGATGATCAGGCCATCGAGCGTGTCCGGGAAGGGTCGCGAGGGCGACAGCCGCCGCGGTCGGCCGCCGTGGCGCCAGACGGCAAACCAGTCGAACCACCAGGCAATCCGGCTCTTGGCGTCGGAGGTGGTAATACCGATCAGTGGACGCGTCGCGCGGCTCATTGGCGAGATACCCAGCGGCGCAGGCGGGTCAGCCAGCGGCGCGGTGCCGAGGGCCGGTGGCGGGCGAGAAACTGCGCGCTGCGCTCGGCCAGGGTCTCCGGGGTGGTGGCCAGGCGCTCGACCTCCAGCCAGCGGTTCCACTCCGTCACTGCCCCCCAGCCGGGTTCCGAGAGCTGGGCATTGGGCAGGCGGTAGTGGAAGGTAGGTCGTGCCTTGACCAGCTTGTTGCTCAGCAGCGCATGGCTATGGTCGGGGCGCAGATAGGCGAACAACGGAAAGAGATCCAGCTCGCGATTGCGGGTCGGGTTGTCGGCCAGGTAGTCGTCGATCAAGGTGTCGAGGTCCGGATCATAGTCCGGGTCGAGCACCCTGAGCGCATAGGCCCGGGGAAAGGGGTTGGCATGGGGCAGCACCTCGCGGGTGATATCCACGTGGATCTGCTCGCGTAGCCAGGCGGCACTCAGCAGGTAGGCGCGCAGGTAGGCCAGCAGGCTCTCGGCCTCGAGGCTTGGTACCTCGGGATTGAGGTGCAGGCCGAAGCCGTAGAGCAGGCTGGCCTCGGTGCCCTTGGCCCCGTGGGTGCGCAGCGCCTCGAAGAGGGCGTCGAGCTCCTCCAGCTCGTCCCAGGGCACCGGCGGGCAGACGATCTCGGTGGGCACCAGGCCGGTGACCACGTCGCCGATCAGCTCGCGGGTCCGGGCGTGGAAGTCCAGGCGCATGCGCTCCCATTCGCTGTCGCCGGCGGCCTCGGCATCCACCACGGTCTGGTCCGGGTGGGCGTACTGGGTGTCCAGCTCGATGCCGAATTCGCCCCAGCGGCTCCCGGCGACCTTGAGGCGGTGGGGGCTGAGCACCTCGACCTCGCCGCCGAACAGCTCGCGCACCAGCTCGGCCGTCTGTCGCAGGGGCAGGCCGGCGAACTCGATCTCGACGCCGACGCGACGCGTCTCGCCGTCGGCATTGCGGGCTTCGGGTGGCGGTTGCGGCGTCATGTCGGCATCCTGTAGGCATGTTGTCGGCAGCCTATCACACTGCTTCGGGAATCTTGGATGCGGCACGCGCCGCCCTCCGTACGCCAGAGAAACGAGAGACCAGGGAGATGAAATGCCAGGGAGTCGAAAGAGGGGGAGTCGCGAGAGTGCCTGACGCGTACCGCCTGTTCGTTGTCGTTCGCGGCCTGCTGTTGTGGCTGCTACTGACGCTGCTGCTGTCGACGGCGGCCTCGGCCCAGCCGCTGCCCCTGTCCGGCCTGACGCCGGGGAGCGGCGATGAGCCGGCCGCCCACGATCCCCAGGCCTTCCAGGCCTCGCTGGACGAGGTGATCGCCACCCTCGAGGATGCCGACCAGCGCCAGGCCTTGCTGGAGAACCTGCGCCAGCTGCAGCAGGCCCACGACCCGGCCGCCGAAGAGACCGGCATCACCCGTCCCCAGGGGCTGCTCGGTGCCCTGGCGGAGACCATCAGCGACCTCGGCGCACAGGCCGAGGCCGGCCGGTCGCCGGTGGACGAGTGGCAGCGCCAGCTGCAGCAGGGCGGGTCCGACCTGGTGGCCCTGGTGGTGCAGACCGGCAATGCCGAGCTGCTGCGCTTTGTTATCGAGCTGGCCGTGCTGCTGGTGATCTGGGCCGGGCTGCTGGTGATCCTGATCGCCCTGGGGCGGCTGCTGGCCAGGCGTCGGGGCTGGCCCCTGGACCTGCCCCGCGAGCCCCGGGCCTGGCTGCTGGTGGTGCATTTCTTGCGCCGCATGCTGCCCTGGGCGCTGGCCTTTGCGCTGGTGCTGGGCATTGCCCAGCTGGTGCCAGAGAGTTCGGGACGTACCGCGACCCTGGTGATCGCCTATGTGGCGCTGTGCGGGCGCACCCTGTCGGTGGTGGTGGAGACGGTGATCTCGGTGTTCACCAGCGGCCATCGCTTCATCGCCGTGCAGATCCTGCAGCAGCAGAGCCTGAGGCCGCTGTTCATCATCGGCGCCCTGATCGCGCTGGGTGATGCCTTCAACTCCACCCGCCTCTCGGGGATCATCGGCAGCGACCTGGCGAGCCTGATGTCGGTGCTATCCAATGTGGTGGCGGCGATGATCAGCGGGCGCTTCATTCTGCGCTTCAAGCGCCCGATCAAGCACCTGATCCGCAACCGCCCCTATTCCGTGCGGCGCGACAGGGGCAGCGCCTCAGAGGTGATGCGGCTGATGGGCGGCCTGTGGCACGTGCCGGCCCTGCTGCTGGTGGGGGGCTCGCTGCTGGCGATCTTCATCACCGTGGGCGACGTGGGCACGGCGCTGGCCCGCTCGATCATCTCGGCGTCGCTGCTGGTGCTGACCCTGGTGGTCACCGGCCTGATCCGCCGGCACGGCGAGGGTCGCTCGAAGCGCCGCCGGCTGAGCGACTACCGCAGGCGCCTGGAACGCTTCGGCTATGCCCTGGCCCACGTGCTCGCCTGGATCGCCTTCGCCGAGCTCTCGCTGCAGGTGTGGGGAGGCTCGCTGATCGGCATCGGCCAGCAGGGGGTGGCCAGCGTACGCATCGGCCAGGCCCTGCTGGCCATCGGCTTCACCGTGTTGCTGGCCTGGCTGATCTGGATCTTCGCCGACACCGCCATCCAGCGCGCCCTGACCAGCCCGGCGCGAGCCCGCGGGCGGCGGGTCAACCTGGCTCGGGCGCAGACCATCACGCCGATGATTCGCAACATCATCTTCGCCACCATCGTGATCATCGCCTCTATCGTCGGCCTGGCCAACCTCGGGGTGAACGTCACCCCGCTGCTGGCCGGTGCCGGGGTGATCGGCCTGGCCGTCGGTTTCGGCGCCCAGACCCTGGTGCAGGACCTGATCACCGGCATCTTCATCCTCATCGAGGATTCGCTGGCGGTGGATGACTTCGTCAAGATCAACGGTCACATGGGCACCGTCGAGGGGCTGACCCTGCGCACCGTGCGCCTGCGTGACCTGGACGGCATCGTCCATATCATCACCTTCAGCCGCATCGATTCCATCCACAACATGTCGCGCCAGTTCGGCGTCGCCCTGATGCGGGTCCGCATCCCCTTCGACATGAAGATCGACGATGCCACCACCCTGATGCAAGAGACCGCCCAGGCACTGCGCCAGGATCCCATGATGCGCCACTACATCTGGTCGCCGCTGGAGATGCAGGGCATCGACAGTTTCGAGGACGGTTGCGCCATCCTGCGCATGCGTTTCCGGACCGCCCCGGAGATGCAGTGGGATGTGGCGCGGGCCTTCAACCTGCTGCTCAAGCAGCGCATGGAGACGCAGTCCGTCGACCTCGGCGTGCCGCGGCTCAGCGTGAGCATGGAAGGGCGTGGCGGGGGCCGCCTGGACGGGACAGGTGAAGGCGCCGAGGCCCGCGACGCCAGCGGCCGGCGGCCCGGCGAGGCGGGTGTCGCCGACCCTGCCGGCGACACCAGTGCCCGGGGCGGCGCCCCGGACCCCGGCTAGTCCGGATGGCGACCCACCAGATCACGGTCGAGCGCCTGGATGGCCTGCACCTCAAGGTCTCCCGCCTGCTCCGCGAGGAGACCTCCCACCGGCTGGATGTCTTCCTCTTCGTGCCCGCCGAGCTGGGCCTCACCCCCCATGTGCTCTCGGAGGAGGCGTTCTACCATGGCGCCATCCACGTCAAGCGCACCTACTACAGCGACCGCCACCGGCTGCCGCTGGTGATGAGCCGCCTGGCGGGCAAGCGGCTCGACGCCGACCAGTACCGTCTGGGGCTGAGCCTCTATGCCTACCAGTACGTGGTGGCCCTGGAGCGCTCCACCCAAGCGCTGCTGGAGCTGTCGCGTCGTGCACGAAGGGCAGAGAAGCGCGGTGACGACAAGCCCGCGAAGGACCCGGCGCCCACCCGGAACAGCACGGCGCAGGACGATGACGAGGCCGACCGGCTGCGTATCCAGCTCGAGGAGGCTGCCGACCTGGCCCGGGGCATTCTCAGGCGGCTGCGCCGCCAGGAACCCAACGACGAGAGCCTGCACCGCTACTACGCCAACATCGACAACTACCTCTCCTGGTTCACCGAGCAGAACTTGCTGGCGCTGGTCGCCCACCTGCCGCGGGGCAGCGGCTACCGGGCGATCCGCGAGCGCTTGCTGGCGATCTGCCGTGACGAGGTCGAGCATCGCCGGGCCCGGGAGTACAACTCCGAGCGGGTCACCCGCGACCCTACCCGGATGTCCAACAAGATGCGCCTGCTGAGGCGGCTGATCGAGTATCCGGTGACCCTCAAGCAGCGCAGCCAGGAGCTCGGCGGCGGCGAGCAGAAGGCGGTGAAGGCCTTCGCCACGGCGGTCGTGATGGTGTTAGTCTCCCTGGGCCTGCTGCAGGCCCGGGCGGCCCTGGGCGATCTCACCGCGCTGTTCGTGCTGACCCTGGCGGTGATCTATGCGCTGCGCGAAGTGTTCAAGGACGACCTGCGCATCACCCTGTGGCGCTGGCTGCGCCGGGGCCGTCCCAAGTGGCGGCGCCAGTACCTGGACCCGACCAGCAATGCCGTCCTGGGTCGCCAGCTCGAGTGGTTCGACTACCAGCGCTATGCCTGGCTCGACGAGCAGATCCGTCGGGTGCGCAAGCGCAACCTGGCCCAGCGCGAGGAGGTGGTGCTGCATTACCGCTCCAGCTCGCGCATGTCGCCCACCCGCTTCCTCAGCGGCTATGACCGCACCCGCGAGACCCTGACCCTGGACCTCTCGTCGCTGGCGCGGCTGATGGACAAGGGCAGCCACCATGTCTATCGGCTGGAGGAGAAGGGGCAGGTGGTCCGCGAGCCGGTGGAGAAGCGCCACCTGATCAACCTGGTGATCCGCGAGGTGGAGAGCGACGGCGCGCCGCTGCTGCAGCGCTGGAAGATCGTCATGAGCCGCTCGCGGATCGTCGACGTGGAGCTGGTTCATGAGGAGGGGCCGGGGCACGAGGCCACGTCGGGGGGCTGAGCCGCCGCACATTGAGGCCGGATCCATTCCTCCGTCAGCCCGCTTCATGAATCAATCGGGGGATTGTACAGAAAATCCCAGATCACTTTATCGACGGTGTCAGGCCTTCCCTATCCCTACATGCAATGACGCAATCAGCGGGCAGGTGACTTTGCCCTGTTGGGCGTGGCATCGGGCCACCATGTCACTCAAGACCTTCTCGATCTGCTGCAGCCTGTCGAGCTTTTCACGCACGTCCCGCAACTTATGCTCGGCGAGTTCGCTGGCTTCCTGGCAGTGGGTGCCATCTTCCAGCCGGAGCAGGTTACCGACCTCGTCGAGGCTGAAGCCCAGCTGCTGTGCCGTCTTCACGAACGTCAGCCTGTCGATATCGGCGGCGCCATAGCGTCGAATGCCCCCCGGAGGTCGTTCGGGCTCCGTCAACAAGCCGCGCCGCTGGTAATAGCGAATGGTTTCCACATGAACGCCCGCTGCCTTCGCCAGGCCACCAATGGTCAACATGTCCAATTTGTTCGGCATGCGCCTTGACTCCGTAGTTGACTACGGAAGTAACCTTATCCCAACCAACATGGCATATGGAAGGGAGACGGCATGACGATATCGAAATCGGGACGTGGTCCCGTGGCTGCCGGTAGGGACAAGGTGCTGCTGCGTGTGGGCGTGGCCGGCACCGTGCTGGTAGCGCTGTGCTGCTTTACGCCGATCCTGGTGATTCTGCTCGTCTCCGTCGGCTTGGCGGGACTGACCGGCTATCTGGACGTCGTGCTGCTGCCCGCCTTGGCAGGCTTCATCGGCCTGACCGCCTATGCGCTGTGGCGCAAGAAACAAACCGACGCCTGCTCTCGCAGTACGTCCAGAGGTTCAAGGAGCTCCCCGAATGAGTGATGACAAGACCCTGCATATCGCCGTGATCGGCAGCGGCGGAGCGGCAATGGCCGCTGCCCTCAAGGCCGTCGAGCGCGGCGCTCGGGTCACCTTGATCGAACGTGGCACCCTCGGTGGCACCTGCGTGAACGTCGGCTGCGTACCCTCGAAGATCCTGATCCGCGCGGCCCATATCGCCCACTGGCGCACGGAAAGCCCCTTCGACACGGGATTGAGCGCCCAGGCACCGGTGGTGGACCGGGCGAAGCTGCTCGCGCAGCAGCAGGGGCGTGTCGAGGAACTGCGTGACGCCAAGTATGCGGGGATTCTGCGCGACCACCCGGCGATCACGGTGCTCAGCGGTGAGGCGCGTTTCCTCGATGCCCACCGCCTGGCGGTCACGCTGAACGACGGCGGTGAGCGCATCATCGACTTCGATCGTGCCTTCATCGGCACCGGTGCTCGCCCGGCTGAGCCGCCGGTGCCAGGGCTTGCCAACACGCCCTACCTGACCTCCACCAGCGCCCTGGCACTCGACACCATCCCTGAACGACTGATCGTGCTCGGCGCCGGCCTCGTCGCCCTGGAGCTGGCCCAGGCCTTCGCTCGGCTGGGCAGTCGGGTCACCGTGCTGGCCCGCAGCCGCCTGCTCTCCGCCGAGGACCCTGCCATCGGCGAGGCCGTCGAGACAGCGTTCAGGCGCGAGGGTATCGAGGTTCTCAAGCAAACCCAGTCCGGCCGTATTGACCACGTCGACGGCGAGTTCGTACTGGAGACTAACGCTGGCACCCTGAGGGCGGACCAGTTGCTGGTTGCCACCGGCCGCACCCCCAACACCGAGTCTCTGAACCTGGAGAGCATCGGCGTGACAACCGCACAGGGGGCAATTCGGGTGGATGATCGCCTGCGCACGACGGTGCCGGACATCTATGCCGCCGGTGACTGCACCGAGTTGCCCGAGTTCGTCTATGTCGCCGCCGCCGGGGGGAGCCGGGCCGCCGTCAACATGACCGGGGGCAAGGCCACCCTGGACCTCAGCGCCATGCCGGCGGTGATCTTCACCGATCCCCAGGTCGCCACCGTCGGCCTGACGGAAGCCGAGGCGCTCGAGCAAGGCTTTAGCGTCGATACCCGCGTGCTCGACCTGGAGAACGTGCCGAGAGCGCTGGTGAACTTCGACACCCTGGGATTCATCAAGATGGTCGCTCAACGCGACACCGGGCGCTTGCTGGGCGTGCAGGCGGTGGCAGGAGAAGCCGGCGAGCTGATCCAGGCGGCGGCGCTGGCATTGCGGGCGCGCATGACAGTCGAGGAGATCGGCGACGAGCTGTTTCCCTACCTGACCATGGTGGAAGGCCTCAAGCTCTGTGCGCAGACCTTCACCAAGGATGTGACGCAGTTGTCCTGTTGTGCTGGATAAGCGACAGCGTAGCCGACATGACTGCGCCCTTGACCCCGTACCATGGTACGGCCGGTAAGTTGTTCTCGGACACTGCGTGAGGGCTGCCATGAGTGACATGACCATCGGCAAAGTGGCCGAAGCAGTGGGCGTCGGGGTCGAGACGATTCGCTTCTATGAGCGACGTAGGCTCATCGAACAGCCAGCTCGTCCGTGGGGTGGAGGATATCGCGTCTATTCGGATGAGACGGTGCAGCGAGTGCAGTTCATTCGCCGCGCCCAGGAGCTCGGGTTCTCCCTACGCGAGATCGCCGAGCTGCTCTCGCTGCGTACCGACCACGACACCGATGCCAGAGAGGTTTGGCAGCGCGCCACCGCCAAACTCCAGGATGTGGATCGTAAGATCGAGCGGCTCCAGCATATCCGCCGAGGGCTGATGTCACTGCTCGACCGTTGCCCAGGAGAAGGACCATTGCGGTGCTGCTCCATCATCGACGCCCTGGAGCATGACACGGGGCCAAACGACGAGACAGCCAAGCGAAAGGAGCCTGACATGCAAACCGTAAGACTCACGATCAAGGGCATGCACTGCAACGGCTGTGCAGAGATTGTCCGCAATGTTCTCGAACAGCAGCCGGGCGTCAAGGGGTGCTCGGTCTCTCATGAGAACGGCGAGGCCAAGGTGGCTGTCGATACCAGTCAGATTTCCGCTGAGCGGCTCGCCGAGACGGTACAGGATGCCGGGTATTCGGCAAGCCTGGTGACAGAGGCAGACTAGCGTCTTGGAGTTTTCAACGGCCTTGCCGCTGGCCGCCGGACTCGGGTTGCTGGGCTTCGTCGAGCCCTGTTCGGTCGGTAGCCACCTGCTGTTTATCCGCCATCTCGAACGGCTGCCTCGCCGGATGCGGGCCGTCCAGACGCTGCTGTTCACCTTGACCCGGGCCGTGCTGATGGCCGGGCTCGGGGTGCTCGCGGCACTGATCGGCAGCGTTTTCACGGGGCTTCAGCACGCTATCTGGGCCGTGCTGGGGAGCCTCTATGTGGGCGTGGGTCTGCTGTACCTCGGTGGCGGCGCGCCCTGGCTCCTGGCCCGCGTGAACCGCCTCCTGCCACGCCTCTCCGGGACACCGGGCAGCCTGGGACTGGGCGTGCTGTTTGGCTTGAATGTGCCGGCCTGTGCCGCCCCTCTGCTGGCGGTGCTGCTCGGTGATACGGCCGCGCGGGCCGCGGCCGGTGGGGGCATCATCTTCGGCGCCGTCACGCTTCTGGTGTTCGGTCTGACACTCTCCAGCCCCCTGGTGCTGGCTGTCTATACCGCTCGTGGCCGGCATTGGCTCGAGGCCCTAGCGCGCTTCGCCGGCCGCATGCCGCGCTGGACGGGTGCCGTACTGGTGGGGCTGGGAGCCTGGACCCTGTGGTTGGCATTCTCCTCGACGTGAAGGCATGACCGGCTCCCCTCTTCTAGACCTTCATACCATCCTGCCTTGATCCTCGCCGACGCTTGACCCCGTAGCAATGTACGGCCCCTATCCTCGACGCATGAGCCCATTTACATCAAGGGGACAGGCCATGAATACAACAGCGACAGCCGCACCGGAGGAAGGCCTCCACCCATGGAGCCTGGAATCCACCGGGGAGCCGGAGATCCAGCGGGTGAGGGCGCATATCGGCGGACTGCACTGCTCGCTGTGCACCGGTACCATCGAGCGCGCCCTGGGACAGAAACCGGGCGTACGCCGCGTGGCGGTCAGCCTCACCCACGAACAGGCCCTGGTGGAATACGACTCGCGCGAGAATAGCGCCGAGACGCTGATGGGCACCCTGCAAGCCATCGGCTACACCCTCAGCGACCCTCGCAAGCTAGAACCCTATGCTCACCAGGAGCGCGAGCTGGCTCGCGAGCGTAACCGCTTCCTGGTGGCGCTGGCCACCAGCCTGGCGGCGGTGGGCCTGATCGTCGATCCCACCTCGCCCTGGACCCTGGGGCTCTCTACCCTGGTTTACGTCAGCCTGGTGATATTCGGCTATGCCGTCCTGCGTGGCCAAGGGACCCGAGCCGCCTTGGGTGGTAGCGCCCTGTTGGCTTTGGGCGGGTTGGTCCTGTTCGGGCTGCGCACCGGGAGCCTGCTGGCGGGCCAGGAGGCGCTTCTGGTCGCGGGCCTGGCACTCGCGATGGTATTCGGCATCGCCCGACAGATGCTGGTCATGGCCTATCAGGCCCTGCGCCGTGGCATTCTCAATCAGCATGTGCTGGTGGAGATCGGCGCCTTTGCGGGTCTGATCGGTGGCAGCATCGGTCTAACACTACGGCCCGACGGCTATCCCACCGCCGCCTTCTTCGCCGTCTCGGTCATGGTGCTGACCTACCACCTGTTCTCCGAGTGGCTCTCGCTGATCGTCAAGACCCGCAGCTCCCAGTCGGTCCGCCGCCTGTTGGACCTGCAGCCGGAGAGAGCCCACGTTCTCGACGAGGACGGCGAACGTGACCTGCCGGTGGCGCAGGTGGAAACCGGTATGCGGGTGCGTATTCGCCCCGGCGAGCGTATCCCGGTGGACGGCGAGGTCACCGAGGGCGACTCGGCCGTGGATCAGTCCCTGGTCACCGGTGAACCCCTGCCGATTGAGAAAGGAGTAGGCGATTCGGTGGTCGGCGGCGCCATCAATGGCAGCGGCACGCTGGTGGTGCGGGTGACGGCCACCGGCGAGTCGAGCTTTCTGCACCAGGTGGTCCGCAGTCTGGAGGATGCCCGGGCGCTCAAACCGGGCCTGTTGCATCTGGTGGACCGGGTGCTGCGGGTCTATACCCCTACGGTGCTGGTCGTCTCCGCGCTGGCCTTCGTGTTCTGGATGAGTGCGCCACTGCTGTGGGGAGCCGAGCCCGATCTGGAACGGGCCGTGTTTGCCGCTCTGACCGTGTTGGTGATGGGCTATCCCTGCGCGGTGGGCATCTCCGCCCCGCTCTCTATCGTGCGGGGCGCCGGCGAGGCGGCCGATCAGGGGGTGCTGATGCGCACCGGTGAGTCCTTTCAGGCCCTGCGGCGCGTCACCACCGTGGTGTTCGACAAGACTGGCACTCTCACCGAAGGCCGTCCCGCGGTACGCGAGGTCATCAGTGTCGATGGCGATGAAGGCACGCTGCTGTCGCTGGCTGCCGCGGTCGAGTCCGCCTCGGAGCATCCCCTGGGCCGTGCCGTGGTCGAAGCGGCTCTGTCACGGGACCTGGCAATCCCCGATGTCGCCGAGTTCCAGGCACACTCCGGCCGAGGCGTCACCGCCCGGGTGGACGACGAACCGGTGTCGGTCGGCAGTCCAGCCTTTCTCGCCGAACAGGGCATCGATCTGGCACCGGTGAGAAATGGCATCGAAAGCGCCGAGCATCAGGGCCAGACGGTCATCGTCATCGCCCGTGGCGAACAGCTACTCGGCGCTATCGCCCTGGGCGACGGCCTGCGGGCCGATGCCGCGGAGACCGTGCACCGGCTCCAATCCCTGGGCATCGATACTGCGTTGCTGACCGGCGACAACGAACGCACCGCCCGGCATATCGCCGGCCTGGTGGGCATCGACACCGTCCATGCCGGCGTACTGCCCGAGCAAAAGGCCGACGTGCTGCGGGAGATGCAGCACGGAGGGCGGGTGGCCATGGTCGGTGACGGCATCAACGACGCCCCGGCGCTGATGCAGGCGGACGTGGGCATCGCCATGGGCAGCGGTACCGACATCGCCATCGACGCCGCCGATATCATCATCCTCAACGCACGGGTGAGCAGCGTGGTGACCGCCTGGCGGATCAGCCACTGGGGATACCGCAAGATGCTGCAGAACGTCTCGCTGGCGTTCCTGTTCAACGGCGTCGGTATCCCGCTGGCCTCCACCGGCCTGATCTACCCGGTGTGGGCCATGGTGGCCATGGCCGCTAGCGTGACCGCCATCTTCATCAATTCCCTGTGGCAGCGGCCAGCACTGCTGTTCGATGCCGTGGCCAGCGTGCGCTCGGATACGCCATGAAGGCATGGTCCTAGATTTCGCCCGGAAGCCCTCCAAGCGGGCGGGATGCCCTGCACGTCAGACTGCCGACCAATCCGCTGCTTTCGATCGCGGCCGCTGTGGTCATACTCGCCGTGATGACACCGCTGCCCTGGTACCTGAGCCGACGGCGTCACTCCCGCCTGGCCCGCTGGCTGCACCTGGAGGACGGCCACCCGGCAAGTAGCCGGCAACCGGCGACTCAGCGGGAATCATCGCGCTGTGCGCGCCGGTAGTGCTCGGGGTCTTGCCCGAAGCGCGACTTGTAGGCGGCGCTGAACTGGCTCCGGCTTCGGTAGGCACAGCGCAGGGCCACCTGCTTGACCGGAAGTGATGAGTTAACCAGCAGGTCACGTGCCAGGCGCAGGCGCCGCTCGGCGAGGAAGCGCTGGGGCGGCTCCCCGTAGGCCTTCTTGAAGCGGGCGATGAAGGTCGTACGACTCATGTGGCTGAGTGCTGCCAACTCCTCGATGCCGATGCGACGCCCGAGGTCCTCGGTCATTGCCGAGACGGCCGCCCCCAGTGCCGGGTCCTGCAGCGCCAGCAGCCAGGCGGGATGCGTCGTGCCGGCCTCGAGCTCCCGAAGTAGTAGCACCAGGCACTGCTTCATCAGCGCGTCGATCATCGCCTGGCTGCCCAACGCCTGGGTGGACAGTTCCTCGAACAGCGATTCGAACAGTGGCGAGATGGCCGTGTTCCCCGAGGCGATCCGTACCGGCGCCTGCAGCCGGTCGAATGGCGAGCCAGCCAGCTCGGGCGTCCCGACATCGAGCATCCCGCAGAGGATCAATACCCCGGGCAGCCGGTCGTCACGCTGGCTGCGCAGCCACTCAAGGGTGCCACTGGCGGGCTCGCAGTGAGGCAGCTGGAAGGGGTCACCGGCCGTTTCACTGACGGTCAATCGCTGGTGCGGCGGACAGATCACCAGGCTGCCCGGCGCCAGCGGCAACGACCGATGGGAGCTGTCGCGCAGGCAGCCTTCCCCACGCAGCACGTAATGCAGCGAGACGCTTCCCAGCGGGGGCGTCTCCAGCGGCCAGCCGCGACGCACCTCGCAGACGGCGAAGGATCTCACCTCGATGGTCATGCGCTTGAGCAGCTGGTCGAGCATGCAGGCTCCGGATGGAAACGGATGAAATGGCACCCTTTGCGAACAATATCGCACCGGCATGGCGCTAGCCTGACATCGTACCGTCCACGCCTGAGAGGAATACACCATGTGCGATCACAAGGCTCATTCCGCGGCCACCGAGCCGACCTTCCACGTCGTCGACAAGGACCGCCGTCGCCTGCTCGCCGGCGGGCTGGCGGGCATCACTGCCGCCACCCTGGGTGGCCTGCCCAGCGCTGCCGAAGCGCATGCCGGCGATCCCTACGCTCCGCCCGAGAAGGCCGCCCTGCCGGCTGCCGGCTTCGAGCTCGACCTTGCGCGAGCCGCACTGGTGGTGACCGATCCACAGATCGACTTCCTGAGCCCTGACGGCGTCACCTGGGAAGTGGTCGGCGAGAGCGTCCGGGAACACGGGACCGTCGAGAACATTCGACGCCTGTTTGCCGCTGCCAAGCAGCGCGGCATCACCGTGGCCGTCTCACCCCACTACTACTACCCGCATGACCACCGCTGGCAGTTCAATGGCCCGCTGGAGAAGCTGATGCACAACATCGGCATGTTCGATCGCCCCGATACCCTGGCGGCACTCGAGCGCGACAGCGGAGCGGACTTCATGCCCGAGTACCGCGAGTTCATCGAGGATGGCAAGACCATCATCACCTCCCCCCACAAGATCTACGGTCCCGAGCAGAACGACCTGGTGCTGCAGCTGAGGAAACAGCGCGTCGACCAGGTCATCCTGGCCGGCATGTCAGCCAACCTGTGTGTCGAGGCCCACATGCGCGAGCTTCTGGAACAAGGCTTCGAGGTGGTGGTGGTGCGCGATGCCACGGCTGCCGCCAAGCTTCCAGAAGGTGACGGCTACCTCGCTGCCCTGACTAACTTCCGCTATATGGCCAATGCCCTGTGGAGTACCGAGGAGACCGTCGCACGACTACAGTCGTGACCGCCAAACCGGGGCCTGTGAACTAATCGTGCAGGGCCTCGTGGCTCAGGTTCTCGGGCCCGAAGGAGTCCGGCAGCAGCGCTTCCATGTCGTACTCCTTGAGCAGCCGGCCCTCGGCGTCCACCACCCGGATGCGGGTCTCGGGGGTGGCAAACTCGCGGATGCGCTGGCGGCAATCGCCGCAGGGCGTGCAGAGGTGCCGGCCGGGCCCGATCACCCAGACCTCGCGCAGCTGACGCTCGCCGGCGCTGGCCAGGGCGGCAATGGCCGAGGCCTCGGCGCAGATCCCCTTGTAGTGGACCACCTCCACGTTGGCGCCGGCATAGCGCCTCCCGCTCTCGCCGATCACCAGCGCGCCCACCGGATGGCGCGAATAGGGCGCATAGGCGCGCTCGCGCACTGCGATCAGCGCCGCGACGATCTCCTGTGGAATGGCGTCAGGCGTCATGGGCTCGCTCATGCCTCGTCCTCCCGGGCCGCGTCGTCGCGCAGTACGCTCTCCAGGGCGATCTCCATCATCTCGTCGAAGGTGCTCTGGCGCTCGGCGCTGGAGAGCGAATCGCCCCTGAGGATATGGTCCGAGACGGTGCAGACGGTGGCGGCCCGGGCGCCGAACTCGGCGGCGACGCCGTAGAGGCCGGCGGCCTCCATCTCCACGCCGACGATGCCGTAGCGCCTGAGCAGCGCGGCGGTCTCGGGGCGCGGGTCGTAGAAGAGATCCGCCGAGTAGAGGTTGCCGACCTTCGTCGCCACGCCGAGGCCTTGGGCGGCGTCGGCCAGGGCGCGCGTCAGGGCGAAGTCGGCGGTGGCGGCGAAGTCCATGCCGCCGAATCGCGTGCGGTTGACCCCGGAGTCGGTGCAGGCGCCCAGGCCGATCACCACGTCGCGCACCGCCACGTCGTCGCGCACCGCACCGCAGGAGCCGACACGGATCAGCGTGCCGACGTCGTACTCGGTGATCAGCTCTTTGGCGTAGATGGAGACCGAGGGGATGCCCATGCCATGGCCCATCACCGAGATCGGCCGGCCCCTGTAGCGCCCGGTATAGCCGGCCATGCTGCGCACCGTGTTGACCTGGCGGACCTCGTCCAGGAAGGTCTCGGCGATGTAGCGGGCGCGCAGCGGGTCGCCGGGCATCAGCACGGTATCGGCGAAGTCGCCGCGCTCGGCATCGATATGGGGCGTTGCCATCAGTGGCCTCCCGTAGCGTTGGATAGCGTGGTGGAAGACGAGGCAGGCGGCAGGAAGCTGGTGCCGTCGTCCATGGGCGCGAGGCCCAGGTGCGTGGCCAGGCTCTGGCCGATGTCGGCGAAGGTCTCGCAGGCACCCAGCGAGCCCGGGGCGAGGCCCGCGCCCAGCGCCAGCACCGGGACGTGCTCGCGGGTATGGTCGGTGCCCCTCCAGGTGGGATCGCAGCCATGGTCGGCGGTGAGGACCAGCAGGTCATCGTCGCGGAGCCTGTCCAGCAGCTCGGGCAGGCGGGCGTCGAAGGCCTCCAGGGCCGCAGCATAACCTGGCACGTCGCGGCGGTGGCCGTGGACCATGTCGAAGTCGACGAAGTTGGTCATGATCAGGCTGTGCTCGCCGGTATCCATCAGGGCCTCGAGGGTCGCATCCATCAGGGCGTCGTGGCCGCTGGCCTTCACCGTGCGCGTGATGCCGCAGTGGGCGTAGATGTCGGCGATCTTGCCGATGGCCACCACCGTGCCAGCGTCGTCATGCAGCTTCTGGAGCACCGTGGGGGCGGGCGGCTCGACGCTGTAGTCGCGGCGGTTGGCGGTGCGCGTGAAGCCCGCGGTGGCGTCGCCCACGAAGGGGCGCGCGATCACCCGGCCGATGTTGTAGGGCTCGAGCAGGCGGCGGGCAACTTCGCAGAGCGCGTAGAGCCGCTCCAGGCCGAAGGCCTCCTCGTGGGCGGCGATCTGGAACACCGAGTCCGCCGAGGTGTAGACGATGGGCTTGCCGCTCGCCACATGCGCCTCGCCGAGCCGGGCGATGATCTCGGTACCGGAGGCGTGGCAGTCGCCGAGCACCCCGGGCAGCTCCGCCTCCTGCACTAGCACTTCGAGCAGCTCGGCGGGAAAGCTGTTCTTTTCCTCGAGGAAGTAGCCCCAGTGTGAGCGCACCGGTACCCCGGCGATCTCCCAGTGGCCCGAGGGGGTGTCCTTGCCCGAGGAGACCTCGGCGGCGTGGCCCCAGGCGCCGGTGACCGCGTCGGGCACCGCGACGCCCTCGGCCCAGTGGCCGGTGCTGGCGTGGTGGGCATGGAAGAGGCCCAGCCGGGCCAGGTGGGGCAGGTGAAGCGGCCCTTGGCGGCCCGCGCTGGGGCCTGTTTCGGGGCCCCTTGGAAGGTCGCAGTCGCCACGGGCGCAGGCGGCGGCGATATGGCCCAGGGTGTCGGCACCGGCGTCACCGAAGCGGGCGGCGTCGGGCGCCGCCCCGATGCCGAAGGAGTCGAGCACGAGCACGATGGCGCGGGTCATGGGGCCTCCCGACGGATGACGTCATGGATCAGGGATGGGGGCGTGGCGGGGGCGTCGCCGATCTGGATGGCCTCGCGGAGCTGTTGGGCGGCCCGGTCGGCGTCCGCGGCGCTGGCGGCATGAACCAGCGCCAGCGGGCGCTCGGCGTCCACGGTTTCGCCCAGGGAGGCAATGTGCGAAAGCCCGACCGCGGGGTCGATGGCCTCGCCGGGGGCGCGACGGCCGCCGCCCAGGGCCACCACGGCCAGGCCCAGGGCGCGAGTATCCATGGCCTGGACCCGGCCCGGGTGCTCGGCATGTACCGCGCGGGTTACCGGCGCCTCGGGCAGGTGGTGGTCGGGGCGCTCGAGCAGGTCGCTGGGCCCGCCGAGGCCCGCCACCATGCGGGAGAAGCGCTCGGCGGCCGCCCCCGAGGCCAGCGCCTCGTCGAGCCGCGCCATGGCGGCGTCCCGGGAATCGGCCAGGCGGCCGGCCAGCAGCAGCTCGGTGGCCAGGTCGCGGGTCACCGCCAGCAGGCGGCCGTGGCGCTTTTCGCCGCCGAGCAGGCGCAGCGCCTCGCGCACCTCGAGCGCATTGCCGGCGCAGGGGGCCAGCGGCTGGCTCATGTCGGTGACCAGTGCCGTCGTGCGGGTCCCGGCCTGGCTGGCTACCTCGGCGATGGTTTGCGCCAACGCTCTGGCGGCTTCCTCTGTGGGCATGAAGGCCCCGCTGCCGCACTTGACGTCCATCACCAGGGCATCAAGGCCACAGGCCAGTTTCTTGCCGAGGATCGAGCTGACGATCAGCGGCAGCGACTCCACGGTGGCGGTGACGTCGCGCACCGCATAGAGTCGCCGGTCGGCCGGCGCCAGGTCGGCGGTCTGGCCGATGATCGCCACGCCCACCTCCTTGACCAGCCGGCGGAAGGTGGCGGTGTCCGGGGTGACCGAGTAGCCGGGGATCGCCTCGAGCTTGTCCAGGGTGCCGCCGGTGTGGCCCAGGCCGCGGCCGGAGACCATCGGCACGTGACCGCCGCAGGCGGCGATCCAGGGGCCGAGCACCAGCGAGACGAGGTCGCCCACGCCGCCGGTGGAGTGCTTGTCGAGCACCGGCCCGGGCAGGTCGAGGCCGGACCAGTCGAGCACCTCGCCGGAGTCGCGGATCGCCTCGGTCAATGCCACTGTCTCCTCGGCCTCCATGCCCCGCAGGAACACCGCCATGGCCAGGGCACCCACCTGGGCATCCGAGAGGCTGCCGTCGGCGATGCCGGCCACCAGCTGCCGGATCGCGTCGCGGCCCAGCACGCGGCCATCACGCTTGGCGCGGATCAGCTCCTGGGGCAGCATCAGTAGCCGTCCTCGGGGCCGGCGTTGCCCTCGAAGGCGCCCAGGGTGAGGAGCAGGTCGTCGAGCAGGCCTGAGGCGCCGAAGCGGAAGTGTGCCGGGGTGAGCCAGTTGGCGCCCATGATGCGCTCGGCGAGCTGCAGGTAGGCCTGGGCGTCCTCGGTGGTGCGCACGCCGCCGGCGGCCTTGAAGCCGACGTCCTCGCCGCTGTCGCGGATCACCTCGAGCAGGATTTCGGCGGCCTCCAGAGTAGCGTTGACGGAGACCTTGCCGGTGGAGGTCTTGAGGAAGTCGGCGCCGCCCTCCACGGCCAGTTCGGCGGCGCGGCGGATCAGGGCCGGGTCCTTCAGCTCGCCGGTCTCCAGGATTACCTTGAGGGTGGCGTCGCCGCAGGCGGCCTTGCACATCTCGACCAGCTTCTGGCCCACGGCCTCGTCGCCAGCCATCAGCGCGCGGTAGGGGAAGACCACGTCGACTTCGTCGGCGCCGGAGGCTACCGCCTCGCGGGTTGCCCGGGCAGCGCGCATGACGTCATCGCCGCCGTCGGGGAAGTTGGTGACGGTGGCGATCTTCACGTTGTCGTTCAGGCGGTGGGCAGTCAGCGCCCGGCGGGCCGGGACGATGAACTGCGGGTAGACGCAGATCGCCGCCGGGGCGCCCATCGGCGTCTTGGCCCGCTGGCACAGCGCCTCGATGGTGGCATCGGTGTCGTCGTCGTTGAGGCTGGTGAGGTCCATCAGCGACAGGGCTTGGCGGGCGGCGCGTTGCAGATCGGTCATGACATGGTCCTATAGAAAAGAGTCCTGTAGAGAAGCCTGACGCCGCGGCCGGGGCCGCGGCGTCGCCGGTTCATGCCCCGAGGGCGATGAAGAAGCCGGCCAGGGTGGCGGACATCAGGTTGGAGAGGGTACCGGCCAGCACCGCCTTGAGGCCGAAGCGGGCGATCTCGTGGCGGCGGCTGGGGGCGATGCTGCCCAGCCCCCCGAGCAGGATGGCGATGGAAGAGAGGTTGGCGAAGCCGCACAGTGCGAACGATAGGATCGCCGCGGAATGCCCGGACAGGGCCTCCCCGGTGGCGGCTACCACCTGCTCGCCGTCCAGGTAGGGCGCCAGATTGATGTAGGCTACGAACTCGTTGACCACCAGCTTTTGGCCGATGAAGGAGCCGGCCAGGGTCGCCTCCTGCCAGGGCACGCCGAGCAGGAAGGCCAGCGGCGCGAACAGCCAGCCGAGCAGCATCTCCAGGCTCAGCGACTCCATGCCGAACCAGCCGCCCACGCCACCGAGGATGCCGTTGACCAGGGCGATCAGGCCGATGAAGGCCAGCAGCATGGCGCCGACGTTGGCGGCCAGCATCAGGCCGGAGCTGGCCCCGGAGGCGGCGGCGTCGAGCACGTTAGCGGGATGGTTTTCCTCTTCCTCGAGTCGCTCCTCGGCGGCGGAGACGCTGTCCTCGGGCGTCTCGGTCTCGGGCATCAGCAGCTTGGCGAACAGCAGCCCGCCGGGGGCGGCCATGAAGGAGGCGGCCACCAGGTACTCCATGGGGATACCCAGCGCCGCATAGCCGGCCAGTACCGAGCCGGCCACCGAGGCCAGGCCACCGCACATCACCGCGAACAGCTGCGACGGGGTCATCCGCGCGATGAAGGGCCGCACCACCAGCGGCGCCTCGGTCTGGCCGACGAAGATGTTGGCCGTGGCCGACAGCGACTCGGTGCGCGAGGTGCCGAGCGCCTTCTGCAGGGCGCCGCCGAGGATGCGGATGATCCACTGCATGACGCCGATGTAGTAGAGCACCGCGGTCAGCGAGGAGAAGAAGATGATCACCGGCAGCACCTTGAAGGCGAACACGAAGCCGGTGGACTCGACGTCGGCCAGGCTGCCGAACAGGAAGCCGATGCCGTCATTGGCGTAGAGCACCACCTGGCTGACCGCATCGGAGACGGTGGCGAGCACGGTCTGGCCGGCTGGCACGTAGAGCACGAAGGCGCCGATGCTGGCCTGGATGGCGAAGGCGCCGCCCACGGTGCGCAGTCGGATGGCGCGGCGATTGGAAGAGAAGATCAGGGCGATGGCGATCAGCGTCATCATCCCGACCAGGCTCATGAGGAGGGTCATGGGGCACCTATCTGGCTGGGCGGCCTGGGGCGGCAGGCATGCGGATGAGTGTAAGGTGAAATCTATAACATTCAGTGTTATTTTTCTAACATATTTCCATCATCGGGCCCTCAGGAGAGCCGCAGGAGATGAACGAACGCACTGCCCGGCGCCGCGCCCGGCTGAGTGATGCCCTGGCCCGCGGCGGGAGCCTGCGCCTGCAGGATGCCGCGGTGCTGTGCGGGGTGTCGGAGATGACCATTCGCCGCGACCTGGCCGCCGGGGAGGGCGGGCTGCGGCTGATGGGGGGCCACCTGGTGCGCAGTGACGACCCGCGCTATGCGCCGGTCTACGACCTGGCGGCCCAGCAGGACCGCCATGCCGAGGCCAAGCGCCGGCTCTGCCAGCGGGCGGCCCGCCGCATCGAGCCCGGCGACACCCTGTTCATCGACTGCGGCACGACGCTGATGCCGCTGGCCGCTGGCCTGCCGGCCGACCAGTCGCTGACCGTGGTGACCTATGCCCTGAACGTGGCCGATGCGGTGAGCGTGCTGCCCGGGGTGCGGCTGATCCTGCTGGGCGGGGTCTACCATGGCTCGTCGCGCTCCTTCGCCAGCGAGGCGATGGGCGATGCCATCCGGCACCTCGGTATCAACAAGGCCTTTCTCTCCGCGGCGGGCGTGCACCGGCAGAAGGGCCTGAGCTGCTTCCACTTCCATGAGGTGCTCCCCAAGCAGGCGGCGATCACCACCGCGGCGCATCGCCTGCTGGTGGTGGACGAGAGCAAGCTGGGGGTGATTCGGCCAGCGCGCTTCGCCGGGCTCGAGGAGGTCGACGAGGTGATCACCGATGGCACGCTCGCCGCGGAAGGCGGGCCGGCATGACGCCTGCCGCCGACACCTGCCGGGCTGTCAGGCTTCGACCGTATCCCCGGGCTACGTTGACAGTTTTTGGCGTGGATCAAGGCGAAGAGCACAGGGCATTGCTATGTTGGTTCTACAAGCCCCTGAACCTGCTGGAGAACGTCGATGCAAGCCGCAGATGTCATGACCCCCAACGTGATCACCGTCACCCCCGACAGTGAAGTCAGTGAGATCGCCAGCCTGCTGCTGGAACACGGCATCAGCGCCGTGCCGGTGGTGGATGCCGACGACAAGGTGCTCGGCATCGTCAGCGAGGGGGACCTGATGCGCCGGGTCGAGAACGACACCGACCAGCACAAGTCCTGGTGGCTGAAGCTCTTCAGCGGCGGCAATGCCGTGGACTACGTCAAGAGCCACGGCCGCAAGGCCAGCGAGATCATGACGCCGCATCCGCTCACCGTCACCGAGGACGAGCCGCTGCACCGCATCGCCTCGCTGCTCGAGAAGCGCCGCATCAAGCGGGTGCCGGTGGTGCGAGATGGCAAGCTGGTGGGCATCGTCAGCCGTTCCAATCTGCTGCGCGGCTTCTCGGTGAACCGCCAGCCTGCCGGTGGCGGTGATGACCGCGCGATCCGCGATGCCATCCTCAAGGAGGTGGACGAGCACACCGGGGTGATGGTCGACCGGCTCAACATCATCGTGGCCGAGGGCAAGGTGCAGCTCTGGGGGCTGGTGGACAGCAAGGAGCAGCGCCAGGCCGTGCAGGTCGCGGCGGAGAACATCGGCGGCGTGACGGAGGTGGAGAACAACCTGGGCTTCATGCCCCGGGGCATGGGCGGCTACTGAAGCCGCGGCGTCCCGGCGCATGCGACAGCGGGGCGGCCAGATGGCCGCCCCGCTTTCTTTAATGGTCAGGAACGATCGGGCGCGACACCCGCGCCCGGTGATGTGGTGTGGCGACTCAGTCGTTGGCGCCCTGCACCTTGGCTAGGGCCGTTTCCAGGCTCTCGAGGGTGCGCTCCGGATGGTGGAGCTTGTCGAGGCCGAACAGGCCGATGCGGAAGGCACGGTAGTCCTCGCCTTCGTCACACATCAGCGGGACCCCCGCGGCCACCTGGACACCGGCCGCCAGGAACTTGCCGACGATGCCCTCGTCCTCGGTGTAGCAGACCACCACGCCGGGCGCCTCGAACCCGGGAGCCGCCACGCTGAAAAAGCCGTGCTCGGCGAGCATCTCGCGCACCCGGCGCCCGACCTCCCACTGCTCGTCACGCACCTTGTCGAGGCCGTATTGCTGGGTCTCGCGCATCACGTCGCGCAGCTGGCGCAGGCCGTCGGTGGGCAGAGTAGCGTGATAGGCGTGGCCCCCGGCTTCGTAGGTTTCCATGATCGACAGCCACTTCTTCAGGTCGCAGGCGAAGCTGGTGCTGGTGGTCTCCTCGATGATCTCCCGGGCCTGACGGGAGAGCATCACCATGCCGCAGCAGGGGCTGGCGCTCCAGCCCTTCTGCGGGGCACTGACCAGCACGTCGACGCCGATGTCCTGCATGTCGATCCAGAGGGTGCCGGAGGCGATGCAGTCGAGCACGAAGAGCCCGCCCTGCTCGTGGATGGCGTCGGCGATCTGGCGCAGGTAACCGTCCGGCAGCAGCATGCCCGAGGCGGTTTCCACGTGGGGAGCGAAGACGATATCGGGCTGCTGGTCATGGATAGACGCGACCACTTCCTCGATAGGGGGCGGGCCGAAGGGCGCGGTCGGGTCATCCTCATCGAGGCGACGCGCCTTGAGTACGCTGACCTCGGAGGGGATCTTGCCCATCTCCAGTATTTGGCTCCAACGATAGCTGAACCAGCCGTTGCGGATCACCAGGCAGCGACGCTCCTTGGCGAACTGGCGTGCCACGGCCTCCATGCCGAAGGTCCCGCTGCCGGGAACGATCACCGTCGAGTGGGCGTGGTACGCCTCCTTCAAGGTGGAGGAGACGTCGCGCATCACACCTTGGAAGCTCTTTGACATGTGGTTCAGTGCGCGATCGGTGTAGACCACCGAGTACTCGAGCAGTCCATCCGGGTCGACATCGGGTAGCAGTCCGGCCATTTCGTTCTCCGTGTTGGGGGGCAGGGCCTGTCGTGAACAGGCCGCTCGTCTCCAGAGGATATTCCGATTCCCGGTGTCGGGCCAGCGACGCGGTCAACCCTGGGCTCGCCGGGCTGCGGGTCCAAGGTGAGGCGCGCGCTCAGCCCTGCTGCGCGGCCTGGATGGCGGTTAGGGCGATGGTGTAGACGATGTCGTCGACCAGGGCCCCACGGGAGAGGTCATTCACCGGCTTGTTGAGCCCCTGCAGCATGGGGCCGACGCTGACCACCCCGGCGCTGCGCTGCACCGCCTTGTAGGTGGTGTTGCCGGTGTTGAGGTCGGGGAAGATGAAGACCGTGGCGCGCCCCGCCACTGGGGAGTCTGGGGCCTTCTGGCGGCCCACGCTCTCGATGGCGGCGGCATCGTACTGCAGCGGGCCGTCGATGCACAGCGACGGTTCGCGCTCCCGGGCGATGCGCGTGGCCTCGCGGACCTTATCGACGTCGGCGCCGCTGCCAGACTCGCCGGTGGAGTAGCTGATCATGGCCACTCGGGGCTCGATGCCGAAGGCCGCGGCGGAGCGGGCGCTCTGGATGGCGATCTCGGCCAGGGCTTCGGCGTCCGGATCCGGGATCACCGCGCAGTCGCCATAGACCACCACCTGCTCGGGCAGCAGCATGAAGAAGATCGACGATGCCTTCCGATAGCCCGGCGCCGTGCGGATCAGCTGGAAGGCCGGGCGCACGGTGTTGGCGGTGGTATGGATCGCCCCGGAGACGAGGCCGTCGACCTCGTCCTCGGCCAGCATCATGGTGCCGAGCACCACGTTGTCCTGTAGCTGCGACGCGGCCGTCAGCGCATTGAGCCTGTCGGGACGGCGCTTGACCATCGGCTTGACGTAGGAGAGGCGGATCTCGGCCGGATCGAGGATCTCGAGGCCCTCGGGCAGTTCGATGCCGCGCTGGCGGGCGACGTCCTCGACCTCCTCGCGCTTGGCCAGCAGCACACAGCACGCAATGCCGCGCCGCTGGCATATCACAGCGGCTTCCACGGTGCGCGGCTCGCTGCCCTCGGGCAGCACGATGCGCTTGCCCGCCTGCTGCGCCGTCTTCACCAGCTGGTGGCGGAAGGCGGCGGGGGAGAGACGGCTTGGATAGCCGCGACTGAGGTTCTCCTTGAGCCACTGCAGGTCGAGGTGGCCGGCGACGAAGCGGGTCACCTGCTCGGCCCGCTCCGGGTCGTCGATGGGGATGTCGTTGGCCATGCGATCGAGGCGCTGGGCCGTGGCGAAGCTGTCGGAGTCCACCGCCATCACCGGTAGGCCGCTGCGCAGCGCGGGGCGGCAGAACTCGATCATGGCCTCATCCGGCAGCTCGCCATGGGTCAGCAGGATGCCCGCCAGCGGCACGCCGTTCATGGTCGCGAGCGCCGCGGCGAGCAGGATGTCGTCGCGGTCGCCGGGGGTGACCAGCAGGCGGCCGGGGCGGAACACGTGCAGGGCATGGGAGGCGCTACGCGCACACAGGCTGGTGCCCAGCACACGACGGCTGGCGACCTCGCCCTCGTGCAGGAAGCGTGCCTCCAGGGCGCGGGCGACGTCCAGTACCCGCGGGGCGGAGAGGGCCGCATGCCAGGGCACGGCGCCGATCAGTTGGAAGCGCTCGCCGCCCAGGGCCGGCAGGTAGCGGCGCAGGCGGGCGATCAGCTGCGCGTCACGCTGGGCGGTGAGCTCCGGGGCCGCCAGGGGCGTGTGGCTGTCGCCGTTCGGCAGCGGGCGCAGCCGCATCAAGATACAGCCCAGGGTGCGCGGCGAGTCCACGCCATCGAAGGCCTGGGCATGCATGTCGAGCCGCTCGGCCAGCTCCTGGGGGGCGCTCAGGTCACCGTCGGCGACCAGGATGATGCGCGCATTGAGGGCATGCGCCAGCTGAGCATTGAGCTGGGTCGCATAGCTGCTGTGCTGGCTGGGCGCGAGCCCCTCGATCACCACCAGCTCGGGGGCCTGGCCGGCGTCCGGGGAGGCGACCCGGGCATGGCGCTCCACGGCCTCCTCCATCAGCTCGTCGCTGCGGTCCTCGCGCAGCAGGCGCTCCAGCCGTGCCTGGGAGAGCGGCTCGGGAGGCGACAGGCCCAGGGTGCTGGTGGCCAGGGCACAGGAGCGGTCCGGCCCGTTGCCGTTGAGTTCGTCTTGCCGGAACGGCTTGAGAAAGCCGGCCTTGAGCCCGAGGGTATCCAGGGCGCGTATCAGCCCGAGGCAGGCCGAGGTCAGGCCCACGCCGCTGTCGGTGGGCACCAGCAGCAGGTTGCGGGGCTCGGGACGGTGATCAAGTGGCGTCATACGGGTGCTCCTGCAGCAGCTGGCGGGTTTCCTCGGCGATGCGGCCCTCCTCATCGGTGGGGATGACCCATAGCTGGGGTCCGCCCTGGTCGAGGTCGATGCGGCCTTCGCGGCCGCCCACGGTGGCGGCGTTGGCCTTGGCGGCCAGCCGCAGGCCGAAGTGGGGCAGCTGTTCGATGACCCGCGCGCGTACGGCGCTGGCATTCTCGCCAATGCCTGCGGTGAAGGCGATGCCATCCAGGCGGGGCAGCGTGCAGGAGAGGGCCGCCAGGGACTTGGCCACGCGGTAGCAGAACACCTCGATGGCTAACTCGGCGCCCGCATGATGCTCGGCGGCGGCCTGTTCGAGACGGCGCATGTCGTTGGAGAGGCCGGAGAGTCCCAGCAGGCCGCTCTCCTTGTTGAGCAGGGTATCGATGCGCTCCAGCGACCAGCCCAGCTGGCGGGCCAGGTGGGCATGCAGGCCCGGGTCCACGTCGCCGCTGCGGGTGCCCATCACCAGCCCCTCCAGGGGCGTCAGCCCCATGCTGGTATCGACGCTGTGTCCCTGCCAGACCGCACAGGTGGAGCAGCCATTGCCCAGGTGGGCGATGAGCCAGCCGCCATGGAGCCGCCCGCTGAGGGCATCGAGCCGGGCACTCACATAGGCGTGGCTGCTGCCATGGAAGCCATAGCGGCGGATGCCGTGGTTGCGATAGAGCCCTTCCGGCAGCGCATACCGATAGGCACGAGGGGGTAGGGTCTGGTGGAAGGCGGTATCGAAGACCGCCACCTGAGGCAGGTCGGGGAAGAGCTCCAGGGTCGCCTTGACCCCCGCCAGGTTGGCCGGGTTGTGCAGCGGGGCCAGGGCCGTGGTCGCCTTGATGGCCGCCACTACGACATCGTCGATTCTTGCCGCTTGGGTGAACTGTTCGCCGCCATGGACGATGCGATGTCCCACCGCCACGGGGTGCAACCCCTCCAGGCGCTCGAAGATGGCCGCCATGGCCTCGGTGTGGCTGGCGCCATGCAGGGGGCATGAGAATTCATGGCCGGCGCCGTCGACCCCGGTGAGACGCGCCTCCTCGCCGCCCAGGCGCTCGGCCAGGCCGGCCAGGCGAGGCTGGTCGGGAGAGGTGGAGACGAGGGCGAACTTGATGGACGAGGAGCCGCAGTTGAGTACCAGTATCGGGTCGTTCATGGCGCGTCCTGTCAGGGGTGTCGGGGGCGCGGGCGTTGCGGCCAGGGGGTGCCTGGCGAATGGCCCTCGGGCAAGGGGAATCTAGCATGTTGCAGTGCGGGATGCAGTGACCTGGACGGCTTGATGCCGGGCACCCTGCCGTCTCCCTCTCCCCTGGCAGGGCGCTGGCGGCGGAACATCTTGCACTTTGGTCGAAGCTGTACCAGAATGAATCCTGTATAGGGAAACACTGTTTCCTAACTGGGAGGTTCACCATGAAGACCATCACGATTTCCGCCGTCTCCGCCGCCCTGCTGCTGGCCGCGGCCACCGCTCATGCCCAGGGCAGCCCGATGAACTACCAGCCGAGCCCGTACCTCGGCGGTGACGCCATGTTCTGGGAACTCGACCCCGATGAAGGTGGCAGCTTCGATAGCACCGGCCTGCGCCTGCGCGGTGGCGTAGCGTTCAACGACTATTTTGGTCTCGAGGGCCATCTCGGTACCGGTGGCTCCGACGGCCCGGCCGAGCTGGATTACCTGGCCGGCGTCTATGCCAAGGGGACCCTGCCAATCGCCCCGGAATTCCGCCTCTACGGCCTGGCGGGCTTCAGCGAGGTAGATTTCGACACCGATGACGAGAGCGACTTCTCCTACGGCGCCGGGGCCGAGTTCGACGTGGCGCCCAACCTCGCCGTGGGAGCCGACTACATGCGCTACCTGGACGAGTCGAACTACACCTTCGACGCCGCCAGCCTCGGGATGACGTTCCGCTTCTGATCTCCGGGCAGGTTCCACGCCGCCATGCCCTGAAATGCGCCCCCGCCGGGTTTCCAGCGGGGGCGCTTGTCGTTGGAGGATGCCGCGCCCGTCCCGCAGCCACCTGTCTGCATCGCGTCAGCGGGCCGGTACTGGCCTGACATGGCCGTGGAGGTGAGTGCCCGGATGGGTTCGTAAGGCACCACGGGCGTCGACGACAAAGTGGGCAAGCCAATCAAAGGGAGATGGCCATGAAGACGTCAGTCATTGGCGCCGCATCCTTGGCAGCGCTGCTTTTCACCGGGGCAGTTCAGGCGCAGAGCGGGCCCTTGGCCTACCAGCCGACCACCTATGCGGGTGTCGATGCCATGTTCTGGGAGCTCGACCGGCGTGGGTACCGCGATGGCCTCGACAGCGTCGGTGTGAGGTTACGTGGTGGCGTCGAACTCAACGATTACCTGGCCATCGAGGGACATCTGGGCACCGGCGGGTCCGATGGCCCGGCGAACCTCGACTATCTTGCCGGGGGCTATGTCAAGGGCATGCTGCCGATCACCCCGGAGTTCAAGGTCCATGGTGTGCTGGGGGCCACTGAAGTGGAGTTCGACGGGACGAGGGACAGCGAGAGTGATGTTTCCTACGGTGCCGGTGCCAGCTATGACGTGACACCGAACCTGGCCATCGGTGCAGACTACATGCACTATCTGGACACGTCCGATATCGACTTCGAGGCGGTCAGCCTCGGCCTGACTTTTCGGTTCTGACTCGCGCGGGCGCCCGGGTCGGCATATCATTTGGAGAATGTCCCGTTGCTACCAAGTAGCAACGGGACATTCCGTTTTCAAGGCCCGCGTCGAGCCTTATACCTCCCGGTAGAGCTCGCTGCCTTCGCGGCGGAACTTCTCGGCCTGCTCCTCCATGCCCTTCATGACGGCGTCCTGATCGCCGTCCAGGCCATGTTCGCTTGCATAGTCACGTACCTCCTGGCTGATCTTCATCGAGCAGAACTTGGGCCCGCACATGGAGCAGAAGTGGGCCACCTTGGCCGAGTCCTTGGGCAGGGTCTCGTCGTGGTATTCCCGGGCGGTGTCCGGGTCGAGGCCTAGATTGAACTGGTCTTCCCAGCGGAACTCGAAGCGCGCCTTGGAGAGCGCGTTGTCACGGCGCTGGGCGGCCGGGTGGCCCTTGGCGAGGTCGGCGGCGTGGGCGGCGATCTTGTAGGTGATGATGCCGGTCTTGACGTCGTCCTTGTTGGGCAGGCCCAGGTGCTCCTTGGGAGTCACGTAGCAGAGCATGGCGCAGCCGTACCAGCCGATCATCGCCGCGCCGATGCCGGAGGTGATGTGGTCGTAGCCGGGCGCGATGTCGGTGGTCAGCGGCCCCAGGGTGTAGAAGGGCGCCTCGTCGCACTCGGTGAGCTGCTTGTCCATGTTCTCCTTGATCAGGTGCATGGGCACATGGCCGGGACCCTCGATCATCACCTGGACGTCGTGCCGCCAGGCGATATGGGTCAGCTCGCCCAGGGTCTCCAGTTCGGCGAACTGCGCCTCGTCGTTGGCGTCCGCCACCGAGCCCGGGCGCAGGCCGTCGCCCAGCGAGAAGGCCACATCATAAGCCTTGCAGATCTCGCAGATCTCCTCGAAGTGGGTGTAGAGGAAGCTCTCCTGGTGATGGAAGAGGCACCACTTGGCCATGATCGACCCGCCACGGGAAACGATGCCGGTGACCCGCTTGGCGGTCAGCGGCACGTAGCGCAGCAGCACCCCGGCGTGGATGGTGAAGTAGTCCACGCCTTGCTCGGCCTGCTCGATCAGGGTGTCGCGGAACACCTCCCAGGTCAGGTCCTCGGCCACGCCGCCCACCTTCTCCAGCGCCTGGTAGATGGGCACGGTGCCGATGGGCACCGGGGCGTTGCGGATGATCCACTCGCGGGTCTCGTGGATGTTCTGCCCGGTGGAGAGGTCCATGATGGTGTCCGACCCCCAGCGGATCCCCCAGGTCATCTTGTCGACCTCGTCCTCGATGGAGGAGGTGACCGCCGAGTTGCCCAGGTTGCCGTTGATCTTCACCAAGAAGTTGCGACCGATGATCATCGGTTCGGATTCCGGGTGGTTGATGTTGCAGGGGATGATGGCCCGCCCCGCCGCGACCTCGGCGCGCACGAACTCCGGGGTGATCTCTTCGGGCAGCCGGGCACCGAAGCTCTCGCCGGGGTGCTGGTGGCCCAGGATGCGCTCCACCTCTGCCGTCCCCTGGGCTTGTCGACGTTGATTTTCCCGGATGGCGATGAACTCCATCTCCGGGGTGATGATGCCCTGGCGGGCATAGTGCAGCTGGGTGACGTTCCCTGCCTGGCCGTCTTGTGAAGGGCGTGCGCGACGCGGCGTGCGGGTCAGGTCGAAGCGAAGCGGGGCGAGCAGCGGGTCGTTGGCCCGGCGCCGGCCGTAGTCGCTGGTGGGGCCGTCGAGGAGTTCGGTATCGTCGCGCGCCTCGATCCAGGCGTGGCGCAGCGCGGGCAGGCCGCGGCGCAGGTCGATCTCGGCCGCCGGGTCGGTGTAGGGGCCGGAGGTGTCGTAGACCAGCAGCGGCGGGTTCTCCTCATAGGCGCCGGAGGTCCTGGTGGGCGAGAGCGATATCTCGCGGAACGGGACCCGGATGTCGGGGCGTGAGCCCGTCACAAAGATCTTGCGCGAGCCGGGCAGCGGCTGGACGGCGGCCGCGTCGACGCGGGCGGTCTCGGCGAGGAAACGGGCGGTCTTGCTCATGGTGTTCTCCCTTGAGGGTTTTGCGATTGTCAGGGAGGACAGCAGGGAGGACAGGGGCCGCCAGGCGTGGGGTGCCATGGAGGCGTGTCGCTTGATCCCTACGCTGGTCCTAGCCAGTTCAGGTTCAACGGGATCCATGCTCGAAAGCGCATGATCTCAGCCGTCTTCAACGGCACCCCGTCAAGCGAGGTTCTACTGTAGCAGGAAGAGACACCATTGCCAGCCCGGCAAGGCGGGCTATCGGGTCTCCGTGGCGATCAATAGAGCCGGAAACGCTTGAAGTCGGGGCGGCCCTCGGCCTCCTCCGGGGTCTTGCGGTAGCGCTTGTATTCCCACTGGTACTGGGCCGGGTCCAGGGCAATGGCGGCCTCCACGCTGGCATTGACGCCGGTGGCTGAGGTGACCTCGTCAGGGTCGTAGACCCGCGCGTCGGCGGCCAGGAAATGCAGGGCGAAGCCCTTGCCGGGCAGACGCAGCGCCACCCCGGTGACGACCCGCGCCTCGGTGCGCGCCACCAGCTTGGGCAGCAGGGTGGCGGTGTAGGCGAGCCGGCCAAAGAAGGGCGCGAACACGCCACTGCCCCAGTCGGGCTCCTGGTCGGGCAGGATGCCCACGGCCTCGGAGCGCTTGAGCGCCTTGAGCAGGGCGGCCACGCCGCGGGAGTTGGTGGGCACCAGGCTCGCCCCCTGGCGTTCGCGGCCCTGGCGGATGATCGGGTCCAGCGGGGCGAGCTTGGGGGGCTCGTACATGGCGGTGAAGGGGAAGTGGCCGGAGAGCCAGAAGTTGAGCACCTCCCAGTTGCCGAAGTGGGGGGCCAGCACGATGACGCCGCGCCCCTCGGCGCGGGCCTCGTCGAGCAGCTCGCGGCCGTGGACCTTGAGGATCGAGGCCTCGACGCGGTCGGGGTCGCCCATCCAGGCGAAGCCCAGCTCGAGCATGGTGGCGGTGGAGTGAGTCAGGCTCTGCCGGGAGAGCTGGCGACGTTCGGCCGGGCTGCGGGAGGGGTAGACCTCGGCCAGGTTGGTGCGGGTGACCCGACGCTCCCGGCGGCTCAGCTGCTCCACCAGCGGGCCGACCAGTCGGGCCAGCCGCCACAGGGTGGCGAGGCGGCGACCGGCGAGGCGGCGCCACAGGGTGGCGATGGCACGGGCCTGGAGGGTACTCCAGCTGGACTCACCTCTTGCCATGGATCAGACCCACCAGCTGTCCACGTTGTCCGGCGCACGCTGCTCGTTGAGGGCCTTGAGCCCCTTCACGCAACGGATCACCAGCCACACCACCGCGGCCAGCCAGGTGAGAAAGCCGATGAGGACCAGGGTCAGCAGGCCGGAAATGCCGAAGTAGAGCAGGGCGATCCAGAAGGTCCGGATCTGGTAGCGATAATGCTCGTCGAGCCACGCCGGCCCCTTGCCGCGGTAGACATAGGCGATCACCACGCCGACCAGCGAGGTGAGGCCGCCGGTGATCATGCCGGCCAGGTGCAGCACGTACACCACGATGGGAAGGGTCGTGTCGGGGGCGGAGCCCCGTTTGGCAATGGCGCGGTCGTCGTCCTGTGGCAGCTGGTCGTTCATGGGGCGTCCTCGTAGAGCGAATCGCTGACGCCAATCATACCGGTCGAGGACGACAATGCCACCGGGCCTCAGTCGGTCCGGGGCTTCACGGGGCGGCTGAGTTCCAGCAGGTTGCCGTCCGGGTCGCGCAGGTAGAGCGAGGTGATCTCGCCGGTGGCGCCCTGTCGGGCCACCGGGCCGAGTTCCACCTCGACCTCCAGCGCCTCCAGATGGCGCTGGACCTCGTCGAGCGGCAGCAGGCTACGCAGGCAGAGATCCAGGCTGCCGGGCGTGGGCGTGGCGGCCCGCGGGGTGACGTCGGTGGCGGTCCAGTGCAGGCGTAGGGCGACATCGCCCAGCATCAGGTCGACGCGCTCGCGGTCGCGGTAGCGCACTTCCAGTCCCAGCACCCGTGAGTAGAAGTCCACGGCACGGGAAATGTCGGTCACGGTGATGACCAGATGGTCCAGACCTGACAGCATTCGGGTCTCCTTGCGGGGTTCTGGAGAGAGCAGGATACGATGATGCTGACTTGTCCGCTATGTACGTCCACCGACACCGGGTACTTTCATCGTGATGGCCGGCGCGACTACCACCGCTGTCGGCACTGTGCGCTGGTGTTCGTGCCTCCCGACCAGCGGCTCGGACCGGCAGCGGAGCGGGCGGTCTACGACCGGCACCAGAACGCCCCGGACGACCCCGGCTATCGCCGCTTCCTGTCACGGCTCTTCGACCCGCTACGCGAGCGGCTGCCGCCCGGCGCCCGAGGGCTCGACTTCGGTGCCGGCCCCGGGCCGACCCTGTCGGTGATGTTCGAGGAGGCGGGGCACCCCATGGCAATCTATGACCCCTTCTACGCGCCGGATGCCAGCGTGCTGGTAGGCGAATACGATTTTATCACCGCCACCGAGGTGGTCGAGCATCTGTTCGAGCCCGGTCGGGAACTGGCGAGACTGACCGATATGCTTCCGTCCGGCGGCTGGCTGGGGCTGATGACCAAGCGCGTCACCGACCACCAGGCCTTCACGCGCTGGCACTACATCCTCGATCCCACCCATGTTGCCTTCTTCAGCGAGGCGACCTTCGTGTGGCTGGCCGGCCACCTGGACATGCGGGTCGAGTTTTCTGCGGCGGACGTGGCACTGCTGCAGCGTCGATAAATCGATTGACTCGCCGTCGGCCGGGAGTATGATTCGCGCGCTCACGATGCCGCGAGCAGGCGCTCCACGGCACTCTCTGCCACGCTTCTCCCTTATCACCTGCTGCTGTGAGGCCCTTCATGTCACGGCAATTGCTGGCCATGGCCCTGGCCCCCCTGCTGGGGCTCTTCATCCTCGGGATCGGCAATGGCTTTTTGGCCACGGTGATCACCCTGCGCCTGGACGCTGCCGGCGAGTCGCCGGTGGTGATCGGCTGGGTCTCCTCGGCCTACTTCATCGGCCTGGCGGTGGGCGCCATGCTCAACGACCGCCTGCTGCTGCGCATCGGCCATATCCGCGCCTACGGCAGCTTCGCCTCGCTGGTAGCGGTGACGGTGCTGCTGCAGGGGCTGGTGGCCGAGCCCTGGGCCTGGTTCGCCCTGCGCCTGGTCGGCGGCTGGGCCACGGTGGGCGTCTACCTGGTGATCGAGAGCTGGCTGCTGGCCTCTGGCGATGCCAGGGTGCGCGGCCGGCTGCTGGCGCTCTACATGATCTCGCTCTATGCCGCCGGCGTGCTCGGTCAGCTGCTGCTCGGCGTCACCGAGGCCATGGGCGGGGCGGCGTCGTTCATGGTGATCGGCATGCTGGCCTCGCTCTCGGTGCTGCCCATGGCGATGATCCCGCGGGTCTCGCCGCTGATCGAGAAGGCCGAGCCGCTCTCGCCGCTGCGCCTGATCACCCTGACCCCTACCGGGGTGATGGGCAGTTTCGGCTCGGGGTTGCTGGTCGCGGCCGTCTATTCCCTGCTGCCGCTCTACCTCCAGCGCACCGGCCTTTCGGTCGACCGGATCGGGCAGATGATGGCGGTTGTGGTGCTCGGTGCCATGCTGCTGCAGTATCCGGTGGGGCGCTGGTCGGACCGCCATGATCGCCAGCAGGTACTCATCCTGATCGGGGCCTTCTGCACGCTGATCTCCGCGGCGGTGCTGTGGCTGCCGATGAATTCGTGGCTCCTGGCCGGGCTGCTGTTCCTGCTCGGCGGAGGCGTCTTCTCGCTGTATCCGGTGGCGGTGGGCCATGCCGCCGACCGTGCCCCGGCCGGTGCCCTGGTGCGCATGAGCCAGGGCCTGCTGCTGATCAACGCCATCGGTTCGGCGCTCAGCCCACCGCTGATCTCGCCGGTGATGGGCGTGCTGGGCGATGCCGGCCTGTTCTGGGCTTTCGGTGCCGTCGGTGTCTTTCTGGTGGCCTTCTTCGTTTGGCGGCGCAGCGTGCGTCCGGCACCGTTGCCGGTGGCGCCCTTCCATGCCAGTACGCCGATGTCGGCGGCAGGCGCCGAGCTCGCCGTCACCGAGGAATGGGTCCAGGGGGCCCTGGAGCACGAGCACGTGGAGGACCTCTCCGGGGCCGTGTCCGAGGTGGAGGTGGCCGAGCCGCTGGTGGGGCCACCACCGCGCGACGAGGCCCGTATCGCCTACTTCGACGAGCCTGAGGAGACTAAGACTTTGGGATAATAGCCAGCGAAAAGTAGTGAATCTACTATCGTGGCTATCATTTTCCCCGAGGTGACCCATGACCCCCTATGCTGCCCCCGTCCGCGACGTCCGCTTTGTGCTGGAGGAGATGCTCGAGTACGGCTCGCTCTCGCTGCCCGGCTTCGAGGAGGCCAGTTCTGACCTGGTGGAGGCCGTGCTGGAGGAGGCCGCGAGGCTCGCCGGCGAGGTGTGGGCACCCCTTAACGCCAGCGGCGACCGCCAGGGCTGCACCCGCCGCGACGACGGCGGCGTGAGCGTCCCCGACGGCTTCGCCGAGGCCTACCGCGCCTACGCCGAGGGCGGCTGGAATGGCATCGGGGTCTCCGAGGCGCTGGGCGGCCAGGGGCTGCCCGAGGTGGTGGCCAGCGCCGTGCAGGAGATGCTTCACGGCGCCAACATGGCGCTGGGCCTCTGCCCGATGCTCACCGCCGGGGCCATCGAGGCTCTGACCCACCATGGCAGCGAGGCGCAGCAGGCCACCTACCTGGCGAAGCTGGTCGAGGGCAGCTGGACCGGCACCATGAACCTCACCGAGCCCCAGGCGGGCTCGGATCTCTCCAAGGTGCGCACCCGTGCCGTGCCCCAGGAGGACGGCAGCTACCGGCTCTTCGGCCAGAAGATCTACATCACCTGGGGCGAACACGACGCCGCCGAGAACATCATCCATCTGGTGCTGGCGCGCAAGCCGGACGCCCCGGAAGGCAACAAGGGCATTTCGCTGTTCCTGGTGCCGAAGTACTTGGTGAAGAAGTACTTGGTGAATGAGCCCCTGGTCAATCAAGACGGGAGCCTGGGCGAGCGCAACGATGTCACCTGTGCGGCCATCGAGCACAAGCTGGGCATCCACGGCTCGCCCACCTGCTCCCTGAGCTTCGGTGAAAACGGCGGCGCCATCGGCTACCTGGTGGGCGAGGAGGGGCGCGGCCTCAACCACATGTTCACCATGATGAACGAGGCGCGTCACAAGGTGGGAATCCAGGGCATCGGCGTGGCCGAGCGGGCCTGCCAGCACGCCTTTGCCTACGCCCTGGAGCGCGTCCAGGGGCGCAGCCCGCGCTCCGGCCGCAATGACTGCGCCATCGCCGACCACCTCGACGTGCGCCGCATGCTGCTCTCCATGCGCGCGCGCACCGATGCCCTGCGCGCGCTCGCCCTCTACTGCGCCGCCCAGCTCGACGTGGCCCGCCACGCGGCGGACGCGGCTGATCGCAAGGCGGCCCAGGCGCGGGTCGACGTGCTGATCCCGGTGGTCAAGGCCTTCTCCACTGACCAGGCGGTGGAAATCGCCTCCCTGGGGGTGCAGGTGCACGGCGGCATGGGCTACATCGAGGAGACCGGCGCCGCCCAGCTGCTGCGCGATGCCCGCATCGCCCCCATCTACGAGGGCACCAACGGCATTCAGGCCCTGGACCTGGCCGGGCGCAAGCTGCAGCGCGACGGCGGTGCGGCCCTCAAGGGGCTGATCGACCAGGTGGAGGCCACGGCTGCTGCCCTGGCCGCCAACGCTGAGCTCGCCCCCTTGGGAGAGAGCCTGGCCGGCGGGGCCGCCGACCTGCGCGCCGCCATGGCTGCGGTGCTCGAGGCGGGCGCCGAGCCCGAGCGGGGTGCCGATGCCGTCCAGGCCTATGCCACCCCTTTCCTGTCGCTGGCTGGCCACGTGCTATGCGCCTGGCAGATGGGCCGGGCGGCGCTGGCGGCTAGCGCCGCCCAGGCCACTGGTAGCGACGACCCGTTCTATCGGGCCAAATGCCAGAGCGCCGACTACGCTATTCGCCAATGGCTACCGGTGGGCCGCGCCCAGCGGGCGGTGATCGAGGCCGGCATGGCGAGTCTCGCCGCCTTCGACGCGGCCACCCAGTGATCTTCCCGCCGCCGGCCTCGCGCCAGCGGCGTGCTTTCCAGACCACGCTACGGAGTCAACCATGAGCCAGAGCATCTTCGAGCAGGGCCTCCCCAGGACCCCCGCCAACTTTGTGGCGCTCTCGCCACTGACCTTCATCGAGCGTACCGCCTCGGTCTATCCGGATTATCCCGCGGTGGTCCACGGCGAGACCCGCCGCGATTGGGGTACCACCTGGGAGCGCTGCCGGCGGCTCGCCTCGGCGCTGGAGCAGCGCGGCATCCGGCCCGGCGAGACGGTGGCCGCCATGCTGCCCAACGTGCCGGCGATGTTTGAGGCCCACTTCGGGGTACCGCTGGCCGGCTGCGTGCTCAACACCCTGAACATCCGCCTGGACGCCGAGGCCATCGCCTACATGCTCGAGCACGGCGAGGCCAGCGCAATCCTCGTCGACCCCGAGTTCAGCGATGTCATCGAGGCCGCGGTGGCCAAGCTCGAGAACAAACCCTTGATCATCGACGTGGCGGACGCGCAGTTCGTGCCCGATGGTCGAGCCATTGGTGATCTCGAGTACGAGGCGCTGCTGGCGGAGGGCGATCCCGCCTATCCCTATCGGCTGCCCGAGGACGAGTGGCAGGCGATTTCGCTCAACTACACCTCCGGAACCACCGGCAAGCCCAAGGGCGTGGTCTATCACCATCGCGGCGCCTATCTGAATGCCACCAGCAATATCCTGGTGTGGGCGATGCCCCACCATCCGGTCTACCTCTGGACCCTGCCGATGTTCCACTGCAACGGCTGGTGCTTCCCCTGGACCATCGCCGCCGCCGCCGGCACCAACGTCTGCCTGCGCAAGGTGGAGGCGAAGAAGGTGATGGACCTGATCGCTGACGAGCAGGTGAGCCATTTCAGCGGCGCGCCCATCGTGCTCAACGGCCTGGTCAACCTGCCCGCGGAGGATAAGCGCGCCTTCGACCACCCGGTCAAGGTCACCACCGCGGGGGCGGCGCCACCCGCCTCGGTGATCGCCGGCGTGGAGAAGCTCGGCATCGACGTGACCCACGTCTACGGCCTCACCGAGGTCTACGGCCCGGTGACCTCCTGTGCCTGGCGTGAGGCCTGGGATGAGCTGCCGATGGAAGAGCGGGCCAGGATCAAGTCCCGTCAGGGGGTTCGCTACCCCATGCTGGAGGCGCTCTGCGTTGCCGACCCCAACACCCTGGAGCCGGTGCCCAAGGACGGCCAGACCCTCGGCGAGATCCTGATGCGCGGCAACAACGTGATGAAGGGCTATCTGAAGAACGAGGCGGCCACCGAGCAGGCCCTGGAGGGCGGCTGGTACCATACCGGCGACCTCGCCGTGTGGCATGCCGACGGCTACCTCGAGATCAAGGACCGCTCCAAGGACATCATCATTTCCGGCGGCGAGAACATCTCCACCATCGAGGTGGAGGACACCATCTATTCGCACCCAGCGGTGGAGGAGGCCGCGGTGGTGGCCAAGCCCGACGAGAAGTGGGGCGAGATTCCTTGTGCCTTCGTCAAGCTCAAGGTCGGCTATGGCGAGGTCACCGAGCAGGAGATCATCGACCACTGCCGGGCGCACCTGGCGCACTTCAAGGCGCCGAAGGCGGTGATCTTCAGCGAGCTGCCCAAGACCTCCACCGGCAAGATCCAGAAGTTCGTGCTGCGCGAAGAAGCGCGCAAGTAGGAACGATGCTCCCATTGCGATGGCCTTGGCCGGCTATGACATGGGCAGAGGCGCAGGGGTTTGTGGGAGCGATGCTTGCATCGCGATGGGTCTGGCGGAGCACTGGGGCCCTCTTCGGGGTCAAGGCCCTCTTCAGGCTTGTCGCCGGAAAAAGCTTCGAGCGACAGTCCATGGCAGATCAAGACAAATCATCAGGAGAGTGCAATGAGTGATCAACCGATCGGCGTGGTCGGCGCCGGCACCATGGGCCAGGGCATCGCCCAGGTCCTGGCCACCAGCGGCTTCGCCGTCAAGCTCTACGATGTGGCCGACGAGCAGCTCGGGCGTGCCCGGGCGGCCATCGACAAGGGCCTGGGCAAGCTGGTGGCCAAGGAGAAGCTCAGTGATGCCGACCGGGAGGCTGCCCTGGCGCGCCTGGATACCACGACGGCGTTGGACGCCCTGCGTGAATGCGCGGTGATCATCGAGGCCGCCCCCGAGCAGCCGGCGCTCAAGGAGAAGCTGTTCCGCGACCTGAGCCGCCTGAGCCACGAGGCGATACTGGCCTCCAACACCTCCTCGCTGTCGCTGACGCGGCTCGCCGCCGTCTGCGAGCGCCCCGAGCGGGTGGTGGGCATGCACTTCTTCAACCCGGTGCCGGTGCTCAAGCTGGTCGAGGTGATTCGCGCCGAGCAGACGTCCGACGCTACCGTGTCGCGCATCGAGCAACTGGCTGCCGACCTCGGCAAGACGCCGGTGCCGGTGGGCGACTCGCCCGGCTTCGCGGTCAACCGCCTGCTGGTGCCGATGATCAACGAGGCGGCCTTCCTGGTGCAGGAGGGCGCCGCCACCCCCGAGGCGGTGGACGAGGCCATGAAGTTGGGCGCCGCCCATCCGATGGGCCCGCTGGCGCTGGGTGACCTGATCGGCCTGGATGTCTGCCTGGCGATCATGGAGGTGCTGCAGGATGGCTTCGGCGATCCCAAGTACCGCCCCTGCCCGCTGCTCAAGCGCATGGTGGCCGCCGGCTACCTGGGGCGGAAGAGTGGCCGCGGCTTCCACGTCTACTAGGAAGCGACGATTCACTACTGCGCTCGATATCCTGGCCGCCGGCGGTCCCGAAGCGTCGGACCGTCGCTCTCCTCATGTAGCAGGCTACACTCCGGGAGCTGCGGTCCAGCGGCAACCAGCCTATCTTCGCTCGTGGCGTGAATCGAATGCTTCCTTCTCGTTGATACGCCGAAGAGGGGATTGCCGCCCAACCAAGCGTTCGCTAGGGTTGGGCGGTCTACCCTTCAAGAACAACGCCAGGAGCCCCAAAATGAGCGAGTCCCCGATTGAAGTTGTAGAAAACGCCGGCATCGTGCGCCTGACCATCAGCCGTCCCAAGGCGCTGAATGCCCTGAACAGCGACGTGCTGGTCGAGCTGGAACGCGTGCTGGCCGAGCTCGAGGCCCGCGACGACCTGCGTGCCGTGTTGATCACCGGCGCCGGCGAGAAGTCCTTCGTGGCCGGTGCCGATATCGCCGAGATGCGCGAGAAGACACCCGAGCAAGCCCGCGACTTCGCCCGTCAGGCGCTGGATACCTTCAAGCGCTTGGAGACCCTGCCGGTGCCCACCGTGGCGCTGGTCAACGGCTTCTGCCTGGGCGGGGGCTGCGAGCTGGCGCTGGCCTGCGACTGGGCGGTGGCCAGCGACAACGCCATCTTCGGTCAGCCCGAGGTGCTGCTCGGCGTGATCCCCGGCTTCGGCGGCACCCAGCGCCTGCCGCGTCGGGTCGGCCCGGCCATGGCCATCGACCTGTGCACCACCGGGCGCAAGATCGACGCTGCCGAGGCGCTGCGCATCGGTCTGGTCAACCGCGTGATGCCCCAGGCCGAGCTCGAGGGCTACGTCGATGAGCTCACCAAGCAGATCGGCGGCAATGGTCCGCGGTCGGTGCGCGCCGCCAAGCAGGCGATCCACGACGGCATGGACCAGGACCTGGACAGCGCCCTGGCGCTGGAGAATGCCCTGTTCGCCTTCTGCTTCGCCGGCGACGAGCAGACCGAGGGCATGAGCGCCTTCGTCGAGAAGCGCAAGCCGAACTTCTGAGCCGTCATCAACTTGGCAAGCAGAAACAGCGCGGCCGTGGCATGGATGCCACGGCCGCGCTGCGTCCGGCGGGTGATCACCGTCACCCTCTCCAGGCGCTCGAAGGGGGTATTGATATTAAGGGGAAAGGCTCATGGAGGCCTGACGTGTCGGGTGGCCAAGGCCTACAGCTGGGCCAGCACCGTCTCGGCACTGCTCTTGTCGACGCCCTTCTCGTCGATGCCCAGTGACGTCACCACGCCGTCATCGACGATCATCGCGAAGCGCTGAGAGCGAATGCCCATGCCGCCGGCGGTCGCGTCCTTCTCCAGCCCCAGCGCCCGGGTCAGCTCGGCGTTGCCGTCGGCCAGCATGGTGAAGGCCTGGGCGTTCTGGTCCTGCTGCCAGGCACCCATCACGAAGGCGTCGTTGACCGACAGGCAGGCGATGGCGTCGACGCCCTTGGCGAGGATCTTGTCGGCATTGACCACGAAGCCCGGCATATGGGTGTTGGAACAACCGGGAGTGAAGGCGCCGGGCACCGCGAACAATACCACCCTGCGGCCGGCGAACAGCTCGCCAGTGGATAGGTCCTGGGGGCCGTCCGGGCCGTTGGTCTTGAGGGTCACGTCGGGAATTCGGTCGCCGATGGCAATCGTCATGGCGGGCTCCTTGGTTTGGGGTATGACGTCGTCAGTCTGACCCCCTGAGGGCGGTTTCGCCAAGCCCCGGACGTGCGGCAAGGGAGTGGCGTGCGGCGAGGGTCAGTCTAGGCGACTCGGCGACGGCGGCGCCGGATCATGCGGGTGGCGATGGCGGTGCCGGCCAGGGTGATCGCCATGCCGGCCAGTATCTGCAGGCTGAGACGCTCGCCCAGCAGCAGGTAGCCCCAGACCAGGGCGCTGACCGGCACCAGGAAGGTCACCGTGGAGGTGGCCGTGGCCCCGGCGCTGGCGATCAGGCCGAAGTAGAGCAGGAAGGCCAGCGTGGTGCTGAGCACCGCGAGCGCCAGGCCGTTGGCCCAGGCCAGGCCACTGATCGGCTCCGCGGGCCAGAGCATCAGCCCCGGGACGAGCAGGATCAGCGCCGACATGGTGGTGCTGCCGGCGGCCAGCACCCGCACCGGCAGGTGAGTAAGATAGGTCTTCGAGTAGTTGCCGGCCACCCCGTAGCAGAAGGTCGCCCCCAGCACGGCAAGGATGAACCAGCCATCGCCGCCCAGGGCGAAGTCCAGCCGGTCGGCCGAGAGCACATAGACCCCGAACAGCGCCATGGCCAGTCCCAGGTACTGCTGGCGCTGGATGGGCGTGGCGAAGAACAGCGCCCCGAGCAGTGCCGTGAAGATCGGCGTGGTGGCATTGATCAGCGAGGTGAAGCCCGCCTCCAGGCGGGTAGTGGCGAGTGCCAGCAGCGAAAAGGGCAGCACATGGTTGATCAATCCCAGCACCAAGAGCCTGCCCGCATGCTCCCGCACCAGCCTGAGGTAGTGAACGCTGAGTAGCAGCGGCACCAGCAGCGCCGCGCCAACCCCCATGCGCACCAGCACCAGCGGCACCGGGCCGAACTCGGGTGACGCCACCCGCATGAAGATGAACGACAGGCCCCACAACGAGGAGAGCAGCAGCAGGCGCAGGGTATCGGCGGGTGACATTCCAGTTCCTTTGGAGAGCGAAAGCGCGTTCGGGTGAACCCGAAGGTTACGGCGGCTCAAGGGCCATGGGAAGCCGTGATGCCACGGGGCACGGAATACGGCGTTGCAGCATGACGTTGATGTGGATCAAAGGTGGAGTCAGAGAACTCCTGCTATAGCTGAAGGGTACTTTTCCTTCACGCGCCAGGAGTCTGTCATGCCCGCCATGATGAAAGCCGCCGTCTTCGTTGAACCCGGCCGCATCGAGATCGACGACCGCCCGATTCCCGACATCGGCCCCAACGATGCCCTGATCCGGGTGACCACCACCACCATCTGCGGCACCGACGTGCATATCCTCAAGGGCGAGTACCCGGTGGAGACGGGCCTGATCGTGGGCCATGAGCCGGTGGGGGTGATCGAGAAGCTCGGCGCCAACGTTCAGGGCTATCGGGAAGGGCAGCGGGTGATCGCTGGGGCGATCTGCCCGAGCTTTACCTCCTACGCCTGCCAGGATGGCTGCAGCTCCCAGGATGGCGGCCACCACGCCCACGGCTACAAGCCCATGGGCGGCTGGCGCTTCGGCAACACCATCGACGGCGCCCAGGCCGAGTACCTGTGCGTGCCGGATGCCCAGGCCAACCTCTCGCCGGTGCCCGACGGCCTCACCGACGACCAGGTGCTGATGTGCCCCGATATCATGTCCACCGGCTTCGCCGGCGCCGAATCCGCCAACATCAAGATCGGCGACAGCGTGGCGGTATTCGCCCAGGGCCCCATCGGCCTGTGCGCCACTGCCGGCGCCCGGCTGCGCGGCGCGGGGCTGATCATCGCCGTGGACGGCGTCGATGAGCGCCTCGAGATGGCCCGCAAGATGGGCGCCGACGTGACCCTCAACTTCCGCCAGGTGGACGTCGTTTCCGAGATCCTCAAGCTCACCGGCGGGCGCGGCGTGGATGCCTCCATCGAGGCGTTGGGGCTGCAGCAGACCTTCGAGCAGGCGCTGCGTGTCATCAAGCCCGGCGGCACCCTGTCGAGCCTCGGGGTCTACTCCGAGAGCCTCACCATCCCGCTGGACGCCTTCTGCGCGGGCCTGGGCGACCATCGCATCGTCACCTCGCTGTGCCCCGGCGGCAAGGAGCGCATGCGCCGGCTGATGCAGATCATCGACAGCGGCCGCCTGGATCTCGGCCCGATGGTCACCCACCGCTACCCGCTGGAGAAGATCGTCGATGCCTACGACCTCTTCTCTCATCAGCGTGATGGCGTGCTGAAGGTCGCCCTCGAGGTGTCGTGAGGGTTACCGAACGCGAGAAAGGGTCCTGAAACAGGGGGCGGCGAGGGACCGCCAACCCGGCATGCGCCATGGGGCGGGTGTTGGCGGAGGCATGGCTTCGGCGAGAGTTCTGGTACACTCGCGCCATCCCTGTGGTTGACGGAGACACGATGGAAACGGAACTGAATGAATTCGAGCAGCAGATGCGTCGCGAGATCAACGCCTTCATGGATAACGAGCAGGAGACTCGTCGCAAGGCGGCGACCTCGCCCCCCGAATGGCCCGCCGACGCGAACCCTGCCCCCAAGGCCACGCGCAGCAAGCCATCCGGCGCGCCGAAGACCGGCCACCTGGTGAAGCTGGCGGTGCGCACCAAGCCGCTGGAGCTCGATAGCGTCTTCGAGCACGTCTCCTCCAGCATCTCCAAGGTCGAGGCTCAGCTGGAAGCCGAGAAGGCCGCCCGCAAGGCGGGTTATCCGATCATCGGCTACGTGGTCGAGACCCGCCGGCTGTAATCGCTTTCTGGCTGGGCTAGGCTTGGGGCTTTCCCGCCTCAGGAGCCGCCCGTGAGGATCACCGAACTTCATATCTATCCCGTCAAATCGCTGGGCGGCATCACGCTCGGCCAGGCCGAACTGGGCGCCCGGGGCTTGACCTATGACCGCCACTGGATGGTGGTCGACGACATCGGCCGCTTCGTCACCCAGCGCCAGCTGCCGCACATGGCGCGGATCGTCGTGCGCCTGGATGACGAGGCGCTGATACTGGAATACCCCGAGGCGGCGCCGCTACGCATTTCGCTTCGGCGTGACGACCAGCCCCGACTGCCGGTGTATGTCTGGGACGACCAGTGCCAGGCACTGGACGAGGGGGCGGAGGCCGCCGCGTGGCTCGGCGCCGTGCTGGGCGACTTCAAGGGCAGTGGCCTGCGGCTGGTGCGTTTCGCGCCGGACCAACGTCGTAACGTCGAGCCCCACTTCCTGGCGCCCGGCGAGCAGGCCCACACCGCCTTCGCCGATGGCTATCCCTTCCTGGTGGTCTCCGAGGCCTCGCTGGCCGAGGTCAACCGGACGCTGCAGGCCAAGGGCCTCGCCCCGGTGCCCATGGCCCGCTTCCGGCCCAGTATCGTCGTGGACGGTGACGAGCCTTTCGCCGAGGACGGCTGGGGCGAGCTTTCCCTCCACGAGGGCGCGGTCCGGCTGGGGCTGCGCAAGCCCTGCCAGCGCTGCAAGATCACCACCGTCGACCAGGCGACCGGCAAGATCGCCGTGCCCGGCGAGCCTCTGCGCACCCTGGTGGAGATGAGCACCCGCCTGGCCCCCGGCGGCTACTTCGGCCAGAACGCCATCCTGCTGGCGGGCGAGGGCCAGACGATCGCCGTCGGCGAGGCGCTGGCGCCGAGCCCGCGCTGATGTCCTGACCCCCTGATTTCCCGGCCCCTGCCGCGCCCCCGCTCCGTGCCGGACTATACTGCGGGAGAGGGCGGGGATTGGAGGCACCGGACGACGGAGGTGACGCATGCTGGGAGCCATCGCCGGCGACATCATCGGCTCGGTCCACGAGCAAGCGGGGACCAAGACCCGCGACTTCCCGCTGTTCACGCCCGGGAGCACCTTCACCGATGATACCGTGCTGAGCGTGGCGGTGGCCGAGGTGCTGCTCGAGGGAGGCGACTTCGCCGAGGCCTTCCACGCCTACTATCACCGCTACCCGGAGGCCGGTTTCGGTGGCCATTTCCGCCAGTGGGCGATAAGCGGTGAGCGTCGCCCCTATCACAGCCTCGCCAATGGCTCGGCCATGCGGGTCAGTCCGGTGGGGTTCGCGGCCAGCTCCCTGGACGAGGCGCTGACGCTGGCCCGACGCAGCGCCGAGGTCACCCACGACCACCCCGAGGGCATCCGTGGCGCCCAAGCCGTGGCGGCCGTCATCTTCCTGGCCCGTCACGGCGCCTCGCGGCTCGAGATCCTCACCGAGATCGAGGAGCGCTTCTACTACGACCTCGCGCCGCGCCTCGACGATATCCGCCCCGGCTACCGCTTCGACGTGACCTGCCGGGGCTCGGTGCCCCAGGCCATCATCGCCTTCCTGGAGGCGGACGGTGTCGAGGAGGCCATCCGCAACGCCGTCTCGCTGGGCGGCGATGCCGACACCCTGGCCTGCATGGCCGGCGGCATGGCGGAAGCCTTCCACGGCGGCGTGCCGGCCCCGATCGCCAAGGAGACCCTGGCCAGACTCGCCCCCGAGCTGCGCTCTGTCGTCGAGGCCTTCCGGGCGCGCCACGGCCTCGACTGACCACTTCCCGGGCCCCGATGCCGGCAGACACGCAGGGCCCTGCCGTGAAGGCAGGCCAGCTCCCCATGACCGCTGCGGGTTCGCATCGAGACCCCGCCAGCGGCTTAGGCAGGCCACCGATTGGCACCAGAAACCTACGACCTTTTCATCAGGCTGCGGTGATACAACCCGAAGCAATCTTTGCTAACGTGAAGTGATTCGATGTTCGCAGGGATGGCGACGCTGATATCCCGCAACCGCCAGGATGGCAGCCCCTTGTGCGCCTTCCGGCGGTAGCGTGCCCCGAGACTGGGAATTTCGCCCCTTGCCCGTCAGCCTGTGGCCGATGGGTTGTATTGGTCGAAGGGCGGCTATCGACCCAAAGCGGCCTTTCCGGCAAATGCAGCAGGAGCGCGAATTTTGGATATGTAGCCTAATTTTAATTAAAATTATGGAGAATTAAGAGATTGAAAGCGCTTTTGCAAGCAGCATTTTTCAATAAAACGTGCCGGCACGTTGATCCAATCATAGAACGCGCCGTCTAATACCTGTTATGTGTAAGTATGAATGAATCCAACGAATCTAGAAGAATTCTAGCGCTCAATGAAGTGAACGCATTCGTTTCGTTCCTCAGGTCCAGAGGTTTGGAAGCCTGGGCAAAAAGGTACGAGGTACTTTCGCGCGCGCTGGCAGAAGGCAATATTCAGCACGCTGTAGCTCAAGAAAAGAGCATTCCCAAAGGTGGTATGGGCGGATTGACTGATCTCTATATCTGCAAGGAGAACGGGCACAAGACGGAGAACCCTGAAAACGACAACGAAACTTTGATGAAACACATAGGCCAGGTTTCTCAGGCGTTTTCTCAGCTACGCAAACAGTTGAAGGGGTATGTCCGGTAAAGCACATAACCAGGCCAAGCACAGCGACAGCTTTTCCGTTGCGGCTTCGCCTTCACTACAAAGCTGCGCGTGTTGGCAGCGTTACACCTCACGGAGGAACTATGAGCCTTGACGAGGAATTCAAGGAGCTGCAGAGGTTATTTGCTCAAAAGGATGACATTACCCAGCCAAGGCGACCTTCAAAAAGTGATTTCATGGAGATTCTCTTGGCTAAGAGAAAAAACATGAAAATCAAGATCTACCAGGAAAAGGGGCATAAATTACCTCATATCCACATTGATTATGGTAAGCAACAACACGCCGCCAGTTATTCGATTGAGTCGGGTGAAAGGCTGGAAGGTAACTTGCCCAAGAAATACGATAGTGATGTTGTCTCCTGGCTTGAGAGAAACAGGCGCCACATTATCGAAATTTGGCACACTCTACAGGCAGGCAACTCACATGAGGCGCTGGTTGCAGAATTGGCAGGTGATGTGTAACAAGGCGCATCAATTCGCGGCCTGCGGCCGCCGGACGCCCTTTACATTGCGGCTGCGCCTCCATTACAAGGGCGCCGTTGTGCGCTGGCGTTACAACGTCATTTCTTCCGCTTTAGATCGCAGTAGAAGTTTTCGTGTGATCCCAGGGCCATCAGTTCGAGGACAAGAGCACCATCATCAAAGCTGTAACCTAGCAGCGTCAACTGCTTGTTCATTTTGAACTTATGGACTCGCAGAAAGGCCAGATCCCCTTTCTTCTGCTCACCAATGTTGGGGTCGGCGATTAAGTCCTTAACCGCCAGATCAAGGTCTGTTTTCTGGTTGGGCTTGAGTTTCTTTACCGCTTTCTTGAACGTAGGGGTCTGTAATACACTCGTGGCTTTAACCAAAATCGTAGGCCTCCAGCTTTCCGGCGTCCCGCTCTGCCTGCGCGATGATGGCTTGCCTTACAAATTCGTAGGGTAAATCGGGGTTATCTTCCATTATCTCGCCGATTTTTGCCCAATGTTCTATTTGTTTGGGAGGGGTTCGATTAAGAGCTTTGGCCATAATAGTGGCTTTTTCAATTAGCTTTTGATCTAAGCGAATACTGTTCGTAGCCATTTGTGCCTCCAGCGTAGAGTTTTCTTAATTGTAGCACTATGCCACAATCGAAGCAAGTTGTAACAAGGCGCTGTTGTCGGACTGCTTTTCCGCTGGCGCTACAAAGCAGCCGCAAAGCGCGGCGTTGAACTAAACCGCTTCGCGGTAGCTGTCGTCGAATCCTGTCTTTCGCTTCATCGAACCACACTGTTCTTCGACCCTCATGGGTCAAAGAACAGGAGTGACGACGATGACTGCCTTACGACAGACGATGATCGAGGCCATGCGTCAGCATGGCTTCGCGCAACGCACCCACACTACCTACCTGATGGTGATCACGGACCTGGCGCGCTGTTTCCACCGACCGCCAGACAGTTGAGCACCGACGACCTGCAACGCTTCTTCAATCATCTGGTCCAGGAACGCAGTTTGTTAGCCGCCAGCTGCCGCGTCTATCTGCACGGCGTGCGGTTCCTGTACCTCCAGGTGCTGCACTGGCCGTCGGTTGAGGTATCGCCCGTGGTGCCGAAGACACCACAACGGATTCCGGAGCTGCTGACTCGCGACGACGTCCGGCGGATCCTGGCCGCGTGCCACAACCCCAAGCATCGCATGATGCTCGAACTGTGTTATGGCTGCGGACTGCGCGTGAGCGAGGTCTGCCACCTACGGGTCCGGGACATCGACGGCCAGCGCGGCCAGCTCCGTGTGGCGCAGGGCAAGGGGGCGAAGGACCGCATGGTCCTGCTACCGGCGACCCTGCTCGATCGCTTGCGTGATGTCTGGCGTGCCTATCGGCCGCCGACCTGGCTTGTTCCCCAGTGCCCTGTTCCCGGATCGTGCGCTGCACCCGAGCGCGCCGCAGAAGGCCTTTACCCAGGCCAAGCGCCAGGCCGGGGTCGAACGGATCGGTGGCATCCACAGCCTACGCCACGCATGTCCTGGAGCAGGGACTGCCCGTTCATCAGCTTCAACGGTTGCTGGGCCACCGCAGCGTCCAGTCGACGATGCGCTACCTGCACTGGCTGCCGGGCCAGCAGGGGACGAGTCAGGGCCCCATCGACCTGGTGGCCGGCCTGGAGGTGAGCCATGACTGAGACTGCCACCCTTCAACAGGCCCTGACCCGCTTTCTCGATCCGGCCGGCCTCGATCTCCAGCGTCAACGGGTGTGCCACCACCTGCTTGCCTGTCGCACCGAGGCGATGGGCGGGACGGTCTTGCAGTGTACGGACTGCGACCACACCCAGCCGCACTACTTCGGCTGTCGCGATCGTCACTGCCCGCAGTGCCAGGGCTGCGCCATGTATCAGTGGGCCGAGCGTCAGCAGGCGAACATCCTGTCGGTGCGCTACTACCACGTCGTGTTCACCCTGCCGCACAGCTTCAACGGCGGGGTCCAGCTTCACCCCGAGGTGATTTACCGACTGCTGTTCCAGAGCGTCTGGCACACCCTCCGATTCTTTGGTCGCGATCCCTAGCGTCTCGGTGGCGAGATGGGCATGAGCGCCGTGCTTCACACCTGGGGCCAGAACCTGAGCCAGCACGTGCACCTGCATTGCCTGGTCCCCGGCGGTGCGCTGGGCGACGATGGCGGCTGGCATGGGGCTCGCAGTCGCTACCTGTTCCCGGTCCGGGCCCTGTCGCGCCACTTTCGCGGGCACATGGTCAGTGCCCTGCGTCAGGCCGCCACTGCCGGCGAACTCCACCGGGTCACCCGGCCGGGTGACGTGGACAATCAGCTCAACACCCTGATGGCCACTGAGTGGGTGGTCTACAGCAAGGACTGTCTCGAGCACACGCCCGGCGTGGTCCGCTACCTGGCGCGCTACACGCGCCAGATCGCCATCAGCAACGCCCGCATTCTCGCCGTGGACGACCACCAGGTGACCCCTGATGGATCCCCACGAAATAGATAAGAAAATCAGGATGATATGATTGAAAAGACCTGCATGGGTCGGCATGTTGTTAATCGCCAAACAAACAATATGCCTAAGGAGGA
>NZ_JARANW010000059.1:0-612 GCF_029889825.1 Halomonas sp. 11-S5 | reverse complement strand
GTGACCGCGTACCTTTTGTATAATGGGTCAGCGACTTATTTTCAGTGGCGAGCTTAACCGATTAGGGGAGGCGTAGCGAAAGCGAGTCTTAACTGGGCGACCAGTCGCTGGGAATAGACCCGAAACCGGGCGATCTATCCATGAGCAGGTTGAAGGTTGAGTAACATCAACTGGAGGACCGAACCAGGATCTGTTGAAAAAGATTTGGATGACTTGTGGATCGGAGTGAAAGGCTAATCAAGCCCGGAGATAGCTGGTTCTCCTCGAAAGCTATTTAGGTAGCGCCTCACGTAGCACCGCCGGGGGTAGAGCACTGTTTCGGCTAGGGGGTCATCCCGACTTACCAACCCGAGGCAAACTCCGAATACCGGTGAGTGACGCGTGGGAGACACACAGCGGGTGCTAACGTCCGTTGTGAAAAGGGAAACAACCCAGACCGTCAGCTAAGGTCCCGAAATCCTGGTTAAGTGGGAAACGATGTGGGAAGGCTCAGACAGCTAGGAGGTTGGCTTAGAAGCAGCCATCCTTTAAAGAAAGCGTAATAGCTCACTAGTCGAGTCGGCCTGCGCGGAAGATGTAACGGGGCTCAAACCAGGTACCGAAGCTACGGGT
>NZ_JARANW010000058.1:0-644 GCF_029889825.1 Halomonas sp. 11-S5 | reverse complement strand
GTCGACCGCCTCGATGGACGCGCTACCGTCTTCGCTGACGGCATCGAAACCGGTGGCGCGCACGGTGATCACCTTCAGCGCATCTTCGCTCTGCACGGTGGCGATGGCGTTGCCGGCATAGATCGGGCGCTTGAAGGTGTCGGCACTCTCCACGGCGATGATCTCGGAGAGCTGGCTGACGTCCTTGAGCGCGGCGACGCGCGGCAGCACGTTCTTGCCGGTGGTGGAGGCACAGGCCAGCACGTGGCTGTAGTCGCCGGCGAGCTCGGCGATCAGCGCCGCGGTGGGCTCGGCGAGCAGGTGGGCGTAGGCGGCATGGTCGGCCACGCGGACCCGAGACACGCCGTCCAGCTTGGCGGCGGCCTCGGCGATGGCGGAAACACCCTCGCCCGCCACCAGCACGTCGATATCGCCGCCGCCGTGCTTGGCAATCTGCTGAGCCGCCGCGACCACATGGGCGGTGGCGCCGGCCAGGGCGCCGTCGTGATGTTCGGCCAGAACCAGAATGCTCATGAAATCACCTTCGCCTCGTTCTTGAGTTTGTCGACCAGCTCGTCCACCGAGCCCACCTTGACGCCGCCCTGGCGCTCGGCCGGCGGCTCGACCTTGAGCAGCTTGACCTTCGAGGCCACCTCGATGCCGAG
>NZ_JARANW010000057.1:0-1015 GCF_029889825.1 Halomonas sp. 11-S5 | reverse complement strand
AGTCAGACTTTAAACTGAAGAGTTTGATCATGGCTCAGATTGAACGCTGGCGGCAGGCCTAACACATGCAAGTCGAGCGGAAACGATGGAGCTTGCTCCAGGCGTCGAGCGGCGGACGGGTGAGTAATGCATAGGAATCTGCCCGGTAGTGGGGGATAACCTGGGGAAACCCAGGCTAATACCGCATACGTCCTACGGGAGAAAGCAGGGGATTTTCGGACCTTGCGCTATCGGATGAGCCTATGTCGGATTAGCTTGTTGGTGAGGTAATGGCTCACCAAGGCGACGATCCGTAGCTGGTCTGAGAGGATGATCAGCCACATCGGGACTGAGACACGGCCCGAACTCCTACGGGAGGCAGCAGTGGGGAATATTGGACAATGGGCGCAAGCCTGATCCAGCCATGCCGCGTGTGTGAAGAAGGCTTTCGGGTTGTAAAGCACTTTCAGTGAGGAAGAACGCCTTGGGGCCAATACCCCCGAGGAAGGACATCACTCACAGAAGAAGCACCGGCTAACTCCGTGCCAGCAGCCGCGGTAATACGGAGGGTGCGAGCGTTAATCGGAATTACTGGGCGTAAAGCGCGCGTAGGCGGCGTGATAAGCCGGTTGTGAAAGCCCCGGGCTCAACCTGGGAACGGCATCCGGAACTGTCAGGCTAGAGTGCAGGAGAGGAAGGTAGAATTCCCGGTGTAGCGGTGAAATGCGTAGAGATCGGGAGGAATACCAGTGGCGAAGGCGGCCTTCTGGACTGACACTGACGCTGAGGTGCGAAAGCGTGGGTAGCAAACAGGATTAGATACCCTGGTAGTCCACGCCGTAAACGATGTCGACTAGCCGTTGGGGTCCTAGAGACCTTTGTGGCGCAGTTAACGCGATAAGTCGACCGCCTGGGGAGTACGGCCGCAAGGTTAAAACTCAAATGAATTGACGGGGGCCCGCACAAGCGGTGGAGCATGTGGTTTAATTCGATGCAACGCGAAGAACCTTACCTACCCTTGACATCGTGCGAACTT
>NZ_JARANW010000056.1:0-1027 GCF_029889825.1 Halomonas sp. 11-S5 | reverse complement strand
CCTGATTACGCATAAGGCTCAGCCATCTTCAGGAACCGGTATGGCATCGGCGGTGTTCGGGCGGCTACCGTGAGAAACCGCGGGATCATGGCCTTGAGGTCATAGCGCCGATTGAAGCGATACTCGAATTCGGCCAGGTAGCGTGGGGTATGTTTCCCGCGGATGGCATGGTAGGTGCCGGTGATCGCGTTCTTGACGTTGCCCAGCACCGTGTTGACCCAGTTGAACTCGGGGTTCTTCACACTGGCACGCCCACCGCCTGTGATGTGGCAGTCATGAACGTAGAAAGGCGTGTCGAAGGCCCTGAAGCATCCGAGGCCGTCGCTGATGACCTGGCTGCCAGGCACAATGGCCTGTTGGGCATAGCGACGCATCTCGTCAAGGGTAAAGCCGCTCACACGGCGCAGCTGAACCCGCTGCGGATGGCCTTCCTCATCGGTTTGCACGGCGGCGACAAAGGGGAACTTGTGCTCAGCGCCGCGCCCGCGCTTTCCGGGCCGCTCACCGCCCAGGTAGGCATCATCGATCTCAATGCGCCCGGAGAGCCTCTCTCCCTGGTTGCGCTCGTGCATGACCTGCAGCAGCTTGTGCTTGAGCTTCCAGGCGGTGTTGTAGGCGACGCCGAGCTCCCGGGACAGCTGCAGCGCCGAGATGCCACTCTTGCGCTGCGTGAGCAGGTAGATCGCCAGACACCAGGTGGTCAGCGGCAAGTGCGTGCCATGGAAGATGGTGCCGGCGGTCAGCGAGGTCTGATGATGGCAGCGATGGCACTGGTAGAGCCCCCGCGACAGCTGGCAGCCGGTGGTGTTGCCGCAGTCGGGGCAAACGAACCCCTTGGGCCAGCGATACTGATAGAGCGCCGCCCGACATTGCGCTTCTGTGCCGTACTGCTCGAGGAAGGCCGGCAGCGACAGGCCGGGCTGAAACTGGATCGGGTTGCGTGCCATGACGTCACCTCCTCTACTGGATATAACCTCAGTATAGGACAAGCTGGCGGAATGGTGGCTGATCAACATGAGTAATCAGG
>NZ_JARANW010000055.1:0-1561 GCF_029889825.1 Halomonas sp. 11-S5 | reverse complement strand
CGTAGACATCATGGATTGACCTGCCCCTCCTCAACGTCGTGGGTTACGTTGAGGAGGGACCTAAACGCAGAGCCACTATTGAGGGAGGCAGGTCATGACACAGTCTAACGCAACTCACTCAGCCGTTGAGGAAAGCACTGTCGCTGAACGCCTCAGCGCCGCCAGCGACGTCCACGCCGGCTATATCGGCCTGGATGTGCACAAGGCGAGCATCTCCGTATCGATCGCCGAGGCGGGCCGCCAGGCGCCTGAGTTCCATGGCGAGATCCCCAACGAGCCCAAGGCCATCGACAAGCTGGTCCGCCAGCTGAGCCAGCGCTTCGACGGGCAACCCCTGTTGTTCAGCTATGAAGCGGGCCCCTGCGGTTACGGGGTCTATCACCAAGTCCAGGCCACCGGCCACGATTGTGAGGTGGTGGCCCCGGCGCTGATCCCGCGCAAGGCCGGGGATCGCGTCAAGACCGATCGCCGTGATGCCCAGATGCTGGCTCGCCTGTCGCGTTCCGGTGAGCTGACGCCGGTGTGGGTGCCCACCCCGGAGCAGGAAGCGGTACGCGACCTGACGCGGGCCCGTGAGGACATGAAGGCCATCGAGCTCAAGGCCCGGCAGCGCCTGGGTGCCTTCCTGTTGCGGCATGGCAAGGTCTACGCCGGCAAGAGCAAGTGGACGCAGGCGCACTTCCGCTGGCTGGAGACCGTTCGCTTCGAGACCCCGGTTCAGCAGGTCGTGCTGGAGGAATACGTCGATGCCGTGAAGGCGGCCCAGCACCGCGTGGCGGGGCTGGAAGCGCAGATGCGCGCGGTATTGCCGAGCTGGTCCCTCGCGCCGGTGGTCGAGGCGCTGATGGCGATGCGTGGGATCAGCTTGATTGCCGGCATGACGGTGCTGGCCGAGCTGGGGGATATCAGCCGCTTCGACTCGCCCCGACAGCTGATGGCCTACCTGGGCCTGGTCCCCAGTGAGCACTCCAGCGGCGGCAGCCGGCGCCAGGGCGGGATCACCAAGACCGGCAACGGGCATGTGCGGCGCGTGTTGGTGGAAGCCGCCTGGAGTTACCGCTTCCCGGCGCGCAAGACGCGTGCGATCCAACAGCGCGCGGAGAAGACATCGCCGACCATCCAGGCCATCGCCTGGGAGGCACAGAAACGCCTGTGCGGGCGTTACCGCCGGCTGGCTGACACGGGCAAGGTCACGCAGCAGGTCACCACGGCGGTGGCGCGGGAGCTGGCCGGCTTCCTGTGGGCCATCGCCTGTGAGGCGATGGGCAAGCCGCACGGCAGCCGGGCCACGGCATGACGTCCACGTCCCAGTGCCGGCGGGTCAGGGAGCGTCGGGCCGGTAGGAGAACCCCTGGCCGGCCTATGAGGCCCCCGCCCTGCGGGGCAGGGTGACCCTCGCACGTAGAACAGGGCAGCTCCGCGACGAAGTGATGACAGGTCGGTACCCAACCCACGAATACCAGAGAGATCCACCGTCGCTGATAGCCCCTCGCTCCCTGACCCGTCGGCATTGAGGACAACCATATGTAAATAGAGACAACCGAGCCCTTGACGGGTCAAT
>NZ_JARANW010000054.1:0-1577 GCF_029889825.1 Halomonas sp. 11-S5 | reverse complement strand
TCTCGGCCTCGGCTTCCTCCTCCTGGTCAGCGGTGGGTTGTGGCTCCATCTGCGGGCGCTGGTTGAGTAGACCGGCCTTGCGCTTCTCCTTGAGCCGGTAGCTCTCGCCCTTGATGTTGATGGTGGTCGAGTGGTGCAGCAGCCGGTCGAGGATCGCCGTCGCCAGTACCGGATCCCCGAACACGTCGCCCCAGTCGGTGAACGACTTGTTGGACGTCAGGATCAGGCTGGCCTTTTCGTAGCGCCGGGTCACCAGCCGGAAGAACAGGTTGGCCTCGTCCCGGGAGAGCGGCAGATATCCTATTTCGTCCAGGATCAATACCTTGGGGTAGCTGAGCTGGGCCAGGATGCGTTCCAGCCGGTTCTCCTCGCGGGCCTTGCGGAGTCGTGTCATCAGCTGGTCCAGGGTCATGAACAACACCCGGTGGCCGCTCTCGATGGCCTTCATGCCCAGGGCCACGGCCAGGTGGGTTTTCCCGACGCCTGGCGGGCCCAGCAGCACCACGTTCTCGGCACGTTCGACGAAGGCCAGCCCGCTGAGCTGTCGCACCACCTTGCGATCGATGGAGGGCTGGAAGTCGAAGTCGAACTGCTCCAGTGTCTTCAGCCACGGCAGGCGGGCCTGCTTGATCCGCGAGTCGATGCCGCGCCGGTGCCGCCCGGCCCACTCGCACTGCAGCGCCTCGGCCAGGAACTCGCGGTAGTCGAGATCCCGGCTCGCCGCCTGCTCACAGACCGTTTCCAGCTGGTCGGCCAAGTGGTCAAACTTGAGCTGTTGCAGCAGCTGCTCCAGCGTCATGACGTCACCTCCTCGTAGATCTCCAGGCCACGCTGCTCGACCTGCAGCGCGTCGCGCCACAGGCGGCGGTGGTGGTCGGCCTGCCGCTGCCAGCCGGCATCCGGCAAGGCCAACAGGTGCTCGGCGACGAGGCGCTCCTGGGCGTCGATGATCTGCAGCTCGTCGTCCAGGGTGATGCGGATCCGTACGGTCTGGCCGCACAGGGCGTCGGGCACGCTGTAGCGGTTGCCACGTACCTCGACGTAGCCGTCCCAGGCCACCTGTCGGTGGTCGAGATAGGCGGTATCGAAGCGCTGTCGCGGCAAGAGGGTGAGGGCCGGCTGCTCGTCCCGCTGGAAGCGCTCGTACACAATCTCGCCATGGGTGCGATGCCGGCGTTGGTGGGCCGATTCGCCCAGCCACTGGCGCAACTGGCGGTTGATGTCGGCGAAGGACTGAAACACCCGGTGGCCGACGAAGAAGTGATGCTTGACGTAGCCGACCATGCGTTCGGTTTTGCCCTTGGTCCGGGCCCGATAGGGTCGGCAGGCGCGCGGCTGGAAGCCGTAGTGGCCGGCCAGGTCGAGGAAGCGCGGATTGAAAACCACGCGGCCGTTCTCGCGCCTCAGGACCGCCGCTCTCTGGTTATCGACCAGCACCTCGGCGGGCACCCCGCCAAACGCCTCGAAGGCCCTGACCAGGCTCTCGTAGGTGTGCTCGGCGTCCTGTACCGGTGCGGCGTAGACATGCATCTGCCGCGAGTAGCCCAGCACATTGACGGCGATGTTGACCCGGGTGG
>NZ_JARANW010000053.1:0-1629 GCF_029889825.1 Halomonas sp. 11-S5 | reverse complement strand
GCCCTTGGCAGCCGATTCGCCGCCGCGGGGGAAGTGATCGCGCACCAGCGCCAGCAGGCCCTGGGTGGAGGCATCGAAGTCCTGGCTGTGGGCATCGATGCGCTCGCTGATCTCGCCGGCGATGCGCTTGCCCAGCTGTACGCCCCACTGGTCGAAGGAGTTGATGTTCCAGATCACCCCCTGGACGAACACCTTGTGCTCGTAGAGCGCGATCAACGCGCCGAGGTTCCTGGGCGTCATTTCGTCGAGCAGCAGCACGCTGGAGGGACGGTTGCCCGGGCAGCTGTAGGGGTCGGGCCGGCTGCCGCCTTCTGCTTCGCCCTTGAGGCTGCCCTCCATGAAGGCGTTGGCCTGGGCCAGCATGTTGGTGAGCAGCGCGAAGTGGTGCTCCTCCATGCCCGGCTCGGGCTTGAGCGAGGCGATGAAGTCGAGGGGCACGTAGCGGGTGCCCTGGTGAAGCAGCTGGAAGAAGGCGTGCTGGCCGTTGGAACCGGTCTGGCCCCAGACGATGGGCCCGGTCTTGTAGTCCACCGGGTGGCCGAAGATGTCCACCGACTTGCCGTTGGACTCCATGTCGAGCTGCTGCAGGAAGGCCGGCAGCTGATGCAGCGCCTGGTCGTAGGGCACGATGGCCTGGGTCTCGGCGCCCTGGAAGTTGATGTGCCAGATGCCGATCAGCGCCATCAGCACCGGCATGTTCTCGGCGAAGGGCGCGGAGAGGAAGTGCCGGTCCATCTCGTAGGCGCCCTCGAGCAGCTCCATGAAGCCCTCGAAGCCGATGGACAGCGCGATGGGCAGGCCGATGGAGGACCACATCGAGTAGCGCCCGCCGACCCAGGCCCAGAACTCGAAGACGTTCTCCTCGCGGATGCCGAAGGCCATGGCCGCCGCCTTGTTGGTGGAGGCGGCGATGAAGTGCGCCCCCACGTCGGCGTCCGGGCCGGCGTTGTCCAGGAACCAGCGGCGCGCGGTATGGGCGTTGAGCAGCGTCTCCTGGGTGGAGAAGGTCTTGGTGGAGACGATGAACAGGGTGGTGGCCGGGTCGAGGCGGCTGAGCACCTTCTGGATATGCGCGCCGTCGACGTTGGAGACGAAGTGAAAGCTGAGCTCGGGGTGACGGTACTTGAGCAGCGCCCGGCAGGCCATGTTGGGGCCGAGATCCGAGCCGCCGATGCCGATGTTGACCACATCGGTGATGCGCTGGCCGCTGTAACCCGTCCACTCGCCGCTGCGCACCGCCTCGGAGAAGACGCGAATCTGCTCACGGGTGCGCTGGATCTCCGGCATCACGTCCTGGCCGTCGACCTTGAGCGGCCCCTTGCCGAGGTTGCGCAGGGCGGTATGGAGAACGGGGCGGTTCTCGGTGACGTTGATGATGTCGCCGGAGAACATCTGGGCGCGGCGCTGGACCAGCGCCGAGTGCTCGGCAAGCTCGATCAGCTTGGCCAGTACCGCCTCGGAGACCGGCTGCTTGGAGTAGTCGAGGAAGAGCCCGCCGACGCGCAGGCTCATCGTCTCGAAGCGCTTAGGGTCGGCGGCGAAGTAATCGCGGATGCGGTCGTTGGCGGTGGTCTCCTGCAGGCCCTTGAGGGCCTGCCAGGTGACGCTGCGGGTGAGCTGGAACATGGT
>NZ_JARANW010000052.1:0-1814 GCF_029889825.1 Halomonas sp. 11-S5 | reverse complement strand
GTGCCTGACGATGACCTACTCTCGCATGGGGAGGCCCCACACTACCATCGGCGCTGAGCGGTTTCACTGCTGAGTTCGGCAAGGGATCAGGTGGTTCCCGCACGCTATGGTCGTCAGGCGAAAAACGGTGAATCATGCTGATGCGAGGCGTCTCGTCGTATCCGGCTGTCGGTCGCCATCGGCAGACCGCTTGGGTGTTATATGGTCAAGCCTCACGGGCCATTAGTACCGGTTAGCTCAACGCCTTGCAGCGCTTCCACACCCGGCCTATCAACCAGCTGGTCTTGCTGGGCCCTTCAGGAGGCTCGAGGCCTCGGGGATGTCTCATCTTGAAGGGGGCTTCCCGCTTAGATGCTTTCAGCGGTTATCCCGTCCGCACATAGCTACCCGGCAATGCCACTGGCGTGACAACCGGAACACCAGAGGTGCGTCCACTCCGGTCCTCTCGTACTAGGAGCAGCCCTTCTCAAACATCCAACGCCCACGGCAGATAGGGACCGAACTGTCTCACGACGTTCTAAACCCAGCTCGCGTACCACTTTAAATGGCGAACAGCCATACCCTTGGGACCGACTTCAGCCCCAGGATGTGATGAGCCGACATCGAGGTGCCAAACACCGCCGTCGATGTGAACTCTTGGGCGGTATCAGCCTGTTATCCCCGGAGTACCTTTTATCCGTTGAGCGATGGCCCTTCCATACAGAACCACCGGATCACTAGAACCTACTTTCGTACCTGCTCGACGTGTCTGTCTCGCAGTTAAGCACCCTTATGCTCTTGCACTCACTGCACGATTTCCAACCGTGCTGAGGGTACCTTCGTGCTCCTCCGTTACGCTTTGGGAGGAGACCGCCCCAGTCAAACTACCCACCACACACGGTCCTCGATCCGGATCACGGACCTGAGTTAGAACGCCAATGATGCCAGGCTGGTATTTCAAGGTTGGCTCCACCCGAACTGGCGTCCGGGTTTCCAAGCCTCCCAGCTATCCTACACAGGCAACATCAGCGTCCAGTGTGAAGCTATAGTAAAGGTTCACGGGGTCTTTCCGTCTAGCCGCGGGTACACAGCATCTTCACTGCGATTTCAATTTCACTGAGTCTCGGGTGGAGACAGCGTGGCCATCATTACGCCATTCGTGCAGGTCGGAACTTACCCGACAAGGAATTTCGCTACCTTAGGACCGTTATAGTTACGGCCGCCGTTTACCGGGGCTTCGATCAGGAGCTTCGCTTGCGCTAACACCATCACTTAACCTTCCGGCACCGGGCAGGCGTCACACCCTATACGTCCGCTTGCGCGTTTGCAGAGTGCTGTGTTTTTAATAAACAGTTGCAGCCACCTGGTATCTTCGACCGGTTCAGGCTCAGGGAGCATGTCCCGTCACCCTATGCCGGCGTGCCTTCTCCCGAAGTTACGGCACCATTTTGCCTAGTTCCTTCACCCGAGTTCTCTCAAGCGCCTGGGTATTCTCTACCTGACCACCTGTGTCGGTTTGGGGTACGGTCCCACTGTATCTGAAGCTTAGAGGCTTTTCCTGGAAGCGTGGCATCGATGACTTCCAGCCCGTAGGCTGTTCGTCTCGTCTCTCGGCCTTGGGGAACCGGATTTGCCTGATTCCCCAGCCTACTGACTTTCACCAGGACAACCAACGCCTGGCTCACCTAGCCTTCTTCGTCCCCCCATCGCAATACAGTGAGGTACGGGAATATTGACCCGTTTCCCATCGACTACGCCTTTCGGCCTCGCCTTAGGGGCCGACTCACTCTGCTCCGATTAGCGTCGAACAGAAACCCTTGGTCTTCCGGCGGGGG
>NZ_JARANW010000051.1:0-2651 GCF_029889825.1 Halomonas sp. 11-S5 | reverse complement strand
GTATAGAGCGACAATCAAGATGAGAGTCACGCGACAATCAAGATGAGAAAGCCGAGACCTTCGGTTGTCGACGTCGGGAGGGCGTAGCCCGAGCGACGTCGACGAGGGAAGGACGGCGGGGTCCCCTTCGGGAACCTCGCCGGGTGATCGCGGCCAACCCGGCTTAGAGTGGTCTTCTCGCCAAAGAGGAGCACCCCGTGCCGGGACGACACATCACCGATCACCAAGTGAGGCTTTACATGACTTTTCGCCGTAGTGATAGTCCCACCGCCGCCGCTGCCAAGGCCGCGTTCAGCACCGCCACGGCTTACCGCCTCGAGGACGATCCTCGGTTGCCGTCACAGACGGCGGCACCCCGCACCCGGCGTCGACCCGATCCGCTGGCCGGTCTCTTCGACGAGGAGGTGGTTCCCCTGCTGGAGGCGGCACCGGGACTGCGGCCGATCGCCGTGTTCGAGGAGTTGCGGCGCCGCCATCCCGAGCTCGACCACAACATCCGGCGGACCCTGGAGCGTCGGGTGCGCGCCTGGCGGGCGGTGCATGGGCCGGACCAGGAGGTCATCTTTCGCCAGACCCATGAACCCGGGCACATGGGCCTGTCCGACTTCACCGATATGGCCGACCTGCAGGTCACGGTGGCCGAGGGACCGTTGGATCATCGCCTGTACCACTTCCGGATGGTGTATGGCGGCTTCCAGCACGCCCATGTGGTGCTGGGCGGCGAGAGTTTCGTCGCGCTGGCGGAGGGGCTGCAGAACGCCTTGTGGGCCCTTGGCGGCGCCCCGCGCGAGCACCGCACCGACAGCCTGTCAGCGGCCTTTCGCAATCTCGGGCAGGCGGCACAGGATGACCTCACCCAGCGCTACGAGGCGCTGTGCCGGGATTACGGCATGGTGCCGACCCGCAATACCACCGGCGTGGCCCATGAGAACGGCAGCATCGAGAGTGCCCATGGCCACCTCAAGCGCGCCATCCACGATGCCTTGCTGCTGCGCGGCTCACGCCACTTCGATGACCTGACCGCCTATCGGGCCTTCATCGATGAACTGGTCAGTCGGCGCAACGCTCGGCATCAGCCTCGCATCGACGCTGAGCGCGCCATGCTGCAGCCGCTGCCCCGGCAACGTAGCCAGGACTACGAGGAGATTCGGGTACGGGTGACGTCCTCCGGCGGCTTCACGCTGCGCAAGGTGTTCTACTCGGTGCCGTCCCGGCTGATTGGCCATCAGCTGCGGGTACGCCTGTATGATGACCGCCTGGCAGTGTTCATCGGCGGCAGCGCGCTGCTGACTCTGCCTCGCGGTCGCGCTCAGCGCGGCGGCCGACATGGCCATGTGGTCAACTACCATCATGTCATTCATGCCCTGCGGCGCAAGCCGATGGCGTTGTTGAACCTGGTCTACCGCGATCAGCTGTTCCCGCGGGAGGCCTATCGGCGCACCTTCGACGCCTTGCTCGCGGGCGGGGAGGCCCGCTTGGCCTGCCGCTGCATGGTCGGCCTGCTGGCCCTGGCCCACGAGCGGGGCTGTGAAGCGGCACTCGCGCAGCACCTGGAGGCGCTGCTCGAGGCCGGCGAGTTGCCGAACCTCGACGCGCTGCGGGAACGCTTCGGTCCCGCCCCGAGTGAGCTGCCCCATGTCGAGGTGCGGCTGGGAGCGTTGGTGGATTATGACGCGCTGATGGACCGCCCGATGGTGGGAGGTGTGGCATGAGGGCTCCCCCGATGACCGATGCCGCGCGGCTCACCTTGATGCTCACCGACCTGCGCCTGCCCACCATCAAGGCCGTGTGGTCGCGCTTCGCCGACCAAGCCGATCAGGAGGGCTGGCCGGCGGCGAGGCTGCTGGCCACCCTCGCCGAACACGAGCTCGCCGAACGTGCCCGGCGCCGGCTCGAGCGCCACTTGACCGATGCCCGGCTGCCGCCGGGCAAGACACTTGACAGTTTCGACTTCACCGCGGTGCCGATGGTCTCCCAGGCCCAGGTGATGGCCTTGACCAGTGGTGATCGCTGGCTCGATGAAGGCGCCAACCTGATCCTGTTCGGTCCCCCCGGCGGAGGCAAGAGCCATTTGGCGGCGGCCATCGGCCTGGCCCTGGTGGAGGCGGGCTATCGAGTGCTCTACACCCGCACCACCGACCTGGTGCAGCGGCTCCAGGTGGCCCGTCGGGAGCTCACCCTCGAGGCCGCCATCGCCAAACTCGACAAGTATCACCTGCTTATCCTTGATGACCTGGCCTACGTCACCAAGGACCAGGCCGAGACCAGCGTCTTGTTCGAGCTGATCAGCGCGCGCTATGAGCAACGCTCGCTGCTGATCACCGCCAACCAGCCGTTCGGCGAGTGGGGCAAGATCTTCCCGGATCCCGCCATGACGTTGGCCGCCGTCGATCGCCTGGTCCACCACGCCACCCTCTTCGAGCTCAACGTCGACAGCTACCGTCGCCGGACCGCGATGGAGAACAAGCGCTCGCAAGGGCGGCCGGCAACGCGCGCGACACTCAAGACGAGTCACTCCGTGTCGCCCAGCGACACGGACACGGATGACACCGCTTGCCTACCAGGGGAGGGAGCATAAAAAGGAGCAGGGCCGCGACACCGATTTCTCATCCAGATTGTCGCTGGCTTCTCATACAGATTGACGCGCTACA
>NZ_JARANW010000050.1:0-2813 GCF_029889825.1 Halomonas sp. 11-S5 | reverse complement strand
CCGGCGCCGTGCCCTGGCCCTCCTGGAAAATTCTCCGAGAGAACCTTCGTGAGGAGGTCAAGGAGCAGGCATTATGCGCCGAATAGCACAGAATTCGTGGGGATCCTTCAGGGGTAGTCCCCCGGCAAAGCCGGGGGATTACCTTATTTATTTATTCAGAAAATAAATGAACCTGCAAGTGCTTATCCAAAATAAGCACTTGCAGGACACTTATCTAACAAACATCATGAAGTTACCAACAAGCATTAGTGAATCTTCACATCATACCCAAGTGCTCGTAGTCCCTTACTCGTTCTACCATTGCGAGGCGGACAAAGCTCCGGTCTAGCCCATCCGGTCATCTCTGATATCTGGTTGATACCAAAATGGGGGAATTTCCGCTTCTCGCTATATGCTGCCTCAAATAGCCTATCTACAATATCTTCTGGTTTACCTGTATCCATGACATAAACCAGCAAGTCTGTGATGGTTTGTCCTGACTTATTCTTCCTTGCCCACAACCACTCAGCAAAAGCTTCAACTCGCTCTGGGAGTGACACCCAAGACTCATCAATACCTAAAACCTCAAGCTTCATACGTTTAACATGGTCAAAGGTCGAATGATTCGACTTACAGACCTCTACGAAGCCCTCAACAGTCAAGTTATTGATGTTCTCAGGGGATAAAAGCTCATGAATGACAGGAGCCCTTTCATGGCAGTTATGGTCTTCATCGGAAGGTGGCTCTGGGAGCCTAGACCACCACTGAAGCCCCTCCTCTAAAGCCTTCGCTGGATCGGCTTTATTCTTGCTGTAAAAGTCTTCATATGGGTGCTTTGCACCATCTTTGACCTTGTTGTAATAGTAGGCATGTAAGAACTGGTCAGCCTGCCACTCTGCGGGAACACTCTCGTTGAGCCATGCAGGGCGATACAGTGGAGCTTGTCTAGCGATGTTTCGGAGATACGATAGGCCATCGCCCCACTCTCTGATGAAACGGGTTCTGTGGGCATCATAGGCTTTCTCAGGGGTCGTATGAGTCGCTGGACCTTCCCAGACTTCATGCCTCCTCTTCTTCCTGCTGGCATCGTCAATTGTTCGCAACTGACTTCTTCTCATCTCGTATAGAGCTTCTTGCTCTAAGATAATCTCTTCCGTCAGTGGGAATATTTCTTCATACGTAGACAAATTCTCAAAAAACAACTCTAACTGGCCTAATGAGTCATCGGCAGATAGCTCTTCTTCACTAAGAAATACCTGAATCCGTGAACCCGGCACCCAAAAACGCTCCTAACCCGCTGACCTGCATGATAATATAGCCGAATCAGCCCTTCACCCGTAGCGTACCATGCCCAACATCCAGTTCCGCGCCAGTGGTCGTACCCTCACCAGCCATGCCGGCCTCTCGATCATCGGCCAGTGCGTCGAGATGGCCGGTGTCGACAGCCTCGACAGTCGCTTCCCCACCTCGCAAGGCGTGCGCACCAGCGACGTGGTCAAGAGCTACCTGGGGCTGCTGTGCCTGGGCATGAGTGACTTCGATGCCATCGAGAACTTCCGTCAGGACAAATCGTTCAAGCACCTGCTCAACCTGCACAAGGTGCCCAGCACGGCCACGCTGCGCCAACGCCTGGAGAAGCTCGCCGCCCAAGGGCTTCAGGAGAGTACCGCGTCCTGGTCCACGACGCTGCTGTCGCTGGCCAAGGCCCCGATCACCGCCGAGACGACACACGTCTGCCTGGACATCGACACCTTCGTCATGGACAACAGTAACTCCCGCAAGGAGGGCGTCTCGCGCACCTACCAGAAGGTCGACGGCTACACCCCGATTGCCGCTTATCTGGGCAACGAGGGGTGGAGTCTGGGGCTGGAGCTACGTCCCGGCAAGCAGCACACCATGAAGGAGAGCAATGCCTTCCTGGAGCGGGTGCTGCCGCGCGCCTACCCACTGACCCAGGCGCCGCTGCTGGTGCGCGAAGACAGTGGCTTCGACAGCCAGGCGCATCTGGCGCTGCTCGAACAGCAGCGTCAGGCCTGCGCCGAGGACGGGCGCGTGCTGGACTATCTCGTCAAGTGGAACCCGCGCCGCTCGGCCAAGGACGATCAGGACACCTGGCTGGCGGTGGCGGCGGACTATTGGGAGGCGCTGCGTCCTGGCAAACGCCAGGCGCTGTGGACGCAAACCGTCTCGATCCGTGACGACCACCAGGTCGAATACGTCGTCAAGCGCGTGATGCGCCTGGTCGAGCGCACCGCCGATCACGATGGCCAAGGGCTGATCGAACCGGAATATGAACTGGAAGGCTGGTGGACCAGCCTGGACGAGGCACCGCAGGCGGTGATCCAGCGCTACCAGGCGCATGCCACTCACGAACAGTTCCACAGCGAGATCAAGACTGACCTCGACCTGGAGCGCCTGCCCTCGGGCAAGTTCGCCACCAACGACCTGATTCTTCATCTGGCACAGCTGGCCTACAACATCCTACGGCTGATGGGGCAGCTCGGCATGACCGGCGAGCTCAGTCCGGTGCGTCATCCGGCGAAACGCCGGCGGCTGCGCACGGTCCTGCAAGAGCTGGTGCATCGTGCCGCCCTGGTGATCCACAAGGCCAGGCAGACCATTCTCGATTTCGGCCAGGACGTGGGGCGCATGACGGTACTGAAGACGTTGCGTCGCCGGTTTCGCTATCCCAAGGCCGCGCCATGCTGACCGGACGATCCTGGCGGATCATCAGCAAACCGACGCTGCCGCACTGGCCGGCGGGTAAGGAATGCCTGGCTGTCGCAAATGGCGGTGAAAGGGTGGTGAAACAGGCCGTCAACAGGGGGCAAGGA